>DASXVL010000671.1:0-3895 GCA_036504255.1 Armatimonadota bacterium
TGCCGCTCGGCGGCTCGGCTATGTCGGCTATTTCGGCGTAAGCACCGTCACATCCTTTCGCCGCTCGGGAGGTGTGACAACCAGGCGCTCCAGCGTGCCGTGACGGTAGACGCCTTCCACGACCGTACGCTGCGGGGCGTGAAGTTTGAACGTGACGTCCCAATCTTTCGGCCAGGCGGGGAAGAGCGTGATGGCATTGCCGTCGGCTTGCAGCAGCATCGCTTGCAAGCCCACCATCGCGCTGCCGCCATGGTCTTCATCCGGAATCCAGTCGAAGCTGGAGTTCCAGATAGTGGGGAAACGGCCGAAGGTCTTCGCGGTGAAACGGTTGCGCGCGAGTTCAGCGGCCTCCTTAGCCATGCCCAGGTAGGCGAGTTGGATGTTATCTTGCCCCCAACAAAAGTTCTTGGGGAACTTGCGGGCCGCGAACGTCGCTTTGGCGAGGTCGAGATCCGGCTTGCCCACCCCGTAGATGCGGTAAGGGAAGATGGCATACAGTTCCGGATTCTCGGTGTTCGCTTCCTTACTGAAGGTCACCGCTGGGGCGAGCACGGTCTTGCCCTGCACCACCGTTGTCGGCAACAGCGGCAATTCACCGCGCAGGCGTGTCCACGCCGTCCGTTGCGCCGCGCCCATGCCGGGCAGTTGCAGCAAGCCATCGAGGACGACGCGTAGTCCGGCAATCTCCGGCAGCGGGTTGTCCGCCTCATGCCAGGTTTCCAGCGATTGCGCCGGGGTGAAATGGATGCGGCCGGCAGCATCGCGCGGATAGTGCTGGTCGTAAAAGGCGACGATGGATTCCGCGAGCGGCAGCAGCGTGTCACGCAGGAACGCGTCATCACGCGTGTGCGCATAATAGTCGAGCATCATCACCGTCAGTTCCAGCTCGCCCTGCCAGTAGTAGCGGATATAGCTGTTGCTGACGTAATCCGGCCCCTTGCCCGCGTGATCACCGCGATCGTAATCAGTGGGGCGCAGCGTACCCCAGAAGGATTGCGTCTCGGGGAAGAAGGCCCCGTCATGGCCGTAATAGGTCCGCGTGCGCGCCGTGGCGAAGGGCAGCATATCGCGGTACATGGCGAAGAGTGGCCGCATGAGGTCGTAATCCCCGGCGGCGAGCATCGGCCAGTAGAGCAAGCGTGTATTCTGGAACCAGTAGTACCCACCCCAGGCGCGAAAATCGGGGTCGGGCGGCGCGGCGGCGTTAAAGCCGCTGTCGAATACCTTAATGCCGGTCAGTGGGCGCTGCATCGTGAAGATGTTGCCATTGAACTTTATCGGATACGCCCCGCGCCCGGCGCAGGCGAAGCGGAACCGTTGCAGCGCGTAGTTGCGTGAAATTTCCGGTTGGCTGGGAATATCGATCCAACTCCGCGCCCAAAAATCCGCCCACCACTGTCGGTGCGCCGTGCGAGCGGCCTTCAGCGACGCCGCATCGGAGTGCGCTGCCTGCTGCGCCAACTGCGCCACCCACGCCGCCGGGGTGGCGGTTTGCGCGGTCAGCGCATGCAGGGACAACACGGTGTGCGTGCGTGGGGTGACGGTGGTGAGCGTGGCATCGCCGTTATTGGTCAGCCCGTCGCCGCGCATGAGCACACCGAACGTGCGGTTCAACAGCGGATCATTGCCTTGCGCGATATATGCGGCCATCCCCTGCTGCTTCAGATTGCCCGCCCATTGTGAGGTGGTGTTCCGCATGTACCAGACGACACGGTCACCTGCGGCAGGCAGGAAGGTATCGCCTTTCCGCCATGGCATCTCCGCGCGTGCAGAGAGTGTCACGGGCTGCGGGCTCTCGACCTCAATGCGTACCACCGGGTGGTTGGCATCCACCCAGGCGTGCAGTTGGACCTGTCCCGCGGTAATCGCGATCTCTCCCTCATGCAGTTGCAGCACTTGCTGGAACGGCTGTCCTTCTACGAAGGGGTTCGGCTCCAGGTGGACGCGTACTTGCCCCAACTTGCGCAGGGTGACGTTACCCTGCAAGGCGACGTCACCATCCCAGGCATCGGTTTTTGACAGGTAGAGACAAAGATCGCCGCCTTTCTCTACCCAGAGATTCATACCGATATCCCCATTCCCGATCGGCATGGACCCGGTGGAGTCGGTACTGGGGGAATCCCAAACCACGTTGTACGTGTTCAGGGCAGCGGGCGCCGCCCACCCGGCCGCGCACAGCAACAGCAGAACGATGAAAAAGATAGGCATGTTCCCATTCTCCTTTGAGACGAATATTCTTGCGCTGAACAATTACGCTTGTAGTTTCTAGAGAACGCATGGTCAGGACGGCTTGGAGAAATGGGGCCTGTGCTACTTTACGTCATGTAATGATATTAGTAATAATATTACGACGAGGGCAAGCCCATGTCAAGAGGCTGGGACAGCGCTGGCATTTCCCGGAGAACGACGCATGGTCGGTTCCGCTTGAAGCATTGGGGCGAACTGGCCCGCACTGATGTCGGCAATCGCGCGGTAATTGCGGAAACCGGATAATTCGCGGACAACAAGATCAATATGCGGTAGGATACCTTTCCACTACATCCAGCGTAATGTCATGCAGGGAGCTGAATGTGCGGTCGGCCTCGGCGGGGATGCGCGGGTCGTCGTTGCTGGGCACGACGAAGCAGGTCATGCCCGCGCGCTTGGCGGCGCGGACGCCGTGCAGGCTGTCTTCAAAGACGAGCGCCGCGTGCGGGGGGCAGCCGCAGCGGGCGGCGGTTTCCAGAAAGACGTCGGGCGCGGGTTTGCCGTGCGGCACGCTTTCACTGGAGACGAGCAGGCGAAAGCAATCCGTCCAGCCGTTGCGCGCGAGCACGCTCTCGATGACTTCCAGGGGCGACCCGGAGGCGACCGCCAGCGGGAAGCGCGTGGCCGCCGCGCGCAGCAGCGCATCCGCGCCGGGCAGTACACGCGGCGCGTGAGAGAATTCTTCCAGCAGGTACTCGCGCAAGATGCGCCCGCTCTCCCGCGCGCTGTAGCCGGCGGGTTGCACCTGTTCGTAAATGACGCGGCCCACGTCCCAGGCGTTCATGCCTTTGTATAACTCGGAAACACGCGGGTCGCGCACCTGCCCAAAGCGTGTAAAGAGTCGCGCTTCCGCCGTGCCCCAGGTCTCCGCGCTCGCGATGAGCGTATCATCCATGTCGAAAATCAGTAGTTCGAACGCCGACAAAGTCACCTCCCCTTACTGGGCATCCCCGTGGCACGCGCTGGTGATGCGCAGGCGCAGTTGCGCGCGCGGGGTGACACAGCGACCGGCCAGGATGTCTTCCTCGCTGATGCGCGCGAGCAAAATTTCGCCGTCGGTGGCGCGGTTGCGGTCGTAGCTGATATAAATCGTCCCATCGGGCGCCTGGGTGCCGTCGGGGTAGGACACGGTGGCGCGTTCGTCGAGTTCCAGACCGCCGGACCAAGTGGAGCCGTCGTCGTCGGAGAGGAAGGCGGTGAGGTGCGAGCGGGTGTCAGTGCGCTCGTCGACGCGCGTGCCGTGCTTGACGAGCAGCAGCCGTCCGGAGGACAGGCGGCGGAGATGGAAGCGGGCGCTGATGTGTTGGATGGCGGAGGGCTGGGGAGCGCTCCAGCTCAGCCCGTCATCGCCCGAGACGCTTTCCCAGATACTGTCTGCCGTGCGCGCGAGCATCCACAGGCTGCCGTCGCCGCGTTGCACGACCATGTGTTCGTCGAATTCGCTGCGTGGGAAGAGCGCGCCGCCGCGGCGTGTCCAGTGCGCGCCCTGGTCGGTGGAGACGAAGACATGGGCCATGCGCAGGTCGTCCAGTTCGGGGAAACACCCGGCAAAGCGCGCATCGATGCGGTTGCGCGTCCAGAGTGAGATGGGCAGCAGCCAGTCACCATTGGCAAGCACGGTGGGCTTGTTCAGCGTGCAGCCGTGCCA
>DASXVL010000672.1:0-9012 GCA_036504255.1 Armatimonadota bacterium
GAGTGGGCAAAAACAGGCCCAGGCGCCGGAAAGCACGGTGTCTGTTCCTGCGGATGCGCAGGGCGTAGCGGCGAACACCCAGAAAATCGCCTGGCGTCTGTCGCTCCCGGAGGCACTGGCGGAAGCGAAAGGGCGGAAGACGCTCATTGTCGTGGACGCGTATGCGGACTGGTGCCACTGGTGCACCAAGATGGATGAAGACACCTTCACCAATGCCGAGGTGCAACACCGGATGAAGGATTTTGTTCCCGTGCGGATTAACACCGATCATGATCCCGAATTTGCCCAACGATACGGTGTGAGCGGCCTGCCGACGACATTGGTGTTGGATGCGACCGGCAAAGTAAAATTGAGCCAGTCCGGCTATCTGCCGCCACAGGACTACCTCCAACTACTGGCGCAGGCAGCGAAAATGCGCGCGGACTGACTCGTCTGCATAGCTAACCAGGTAACGCATATCCGAAGGAAGAGCGATGCTCGGTCCGTATTACCAAAAGAATAGTCGACTACGCCACAGCCAACCGTTCATGCGATACCTGGTTTTGCGCTTAATGCTTGTTGCTGTGGCAGTACTTGTGTCCTCCGCGAAGGTTCACGCCCAACCAGGCGGGCCAGCCGAGTCGCCATCAGCCACGGTGCGTATTGAGCCGGTCACATTGCGCTTGGCGCGTCATGCCCCGGCGGAGTTCACGGTGCGGGTCACCCCGCCATCAGGCCACCATGCCTATCTGGATGCTGGTAAAGATGGTACCTTGCTGCCCATTGATATTACACTGGCGGCGTTAGCGCAAGCCGGCCTGCAGGTGCGGCCTGTCAGCAAGCCCAAGGGAGAATGGGATGGGCAGTTCGCCGCCACCGTGCTCCGTCGCGAAGGGGCGTTTCGCTACCAAGTCACCGCACCGGCCACGGCACAGGCGGGTACGCATACCTATGCGGTCACGGTGCGGAGTCAGGTGTGTAACGATGCCAATGGGGCGTGCTACTTTCCTCACGTCGATGTCTTGCACCTGCAGGTTGCTATCGGCACGGGAACTGTTCCTGCCGCCAGTAACGTGCTGCCGCGAAAAACTTCCGTGCCGGTACACCAGGCCGCCGCCCCCACCGTCGGTGCTGTGCGTGATTCGGCGCCGACAAACAGCGCCAGCCACGCTGCGCCCCGCGACGATTCCCAGTATACACCGCGCACAAGCCAGCCCGGCCATGGCCTACTGGTCTGGCTGCTGCTCGCGTTTGTGGCAGGCCTGCTGATGAATATCATGCCGTGCGTGCTGCCGGTGGTGTCGATCAAAGTGATCAGCTTCGTGCAACAGGCCGGGGAAAGTCGGCGACGCGTGCTGGCCATGGGACTGCTCTTTGCCGCGGGCATGCTGACCGTCTTTCTGGCGCTGGCGCTGGCGGCGATCCTCTTCGGGCTGGGTTGGGGGCAACAGTTCCAGAGCCAGGCCTTTCTCATCACGTTGATCGCCCTCGTCTTCGCGTTTGCCCTCTCCCTGTTCGGGGTGTATGAATTCGGAATGCCCATTACCGTCGGCACGCTGGCTGCCACCACCACCCGAGAAGGATTGGGGAGTGTCTATCTGAAGGGGGTACTGGCGACATTGCTGGCCACCCCGTGCAGTGGGCCATTGCTGGGCAGTACCCTCGCATGGACATTGACGCAACCGCCGGTCACCGTATTAGCGATGTTCAGCATGCTCGGGCTCGGAATGGCATTGCCCTATGTCGTGCTCACCGCGCACCCGGCGTTACTCACGCGCCTCCCCAAACCGGGACCCTGGATGGAAACCTTTAAGCAGATCATGGGGTTCCTGCTGGTCGGCACCGTGGCCTATCTAATGATCAGCCTCGATCACCAGTTGCTGCTCTTGACGGTGATCCTGCTGGTCTTCGTGGCGTTGGGGGCCTGGATCTGGGGACGGTTCTCCCTGCAGCCGCGATCTGCCGTAGGCCGCACGATGGTGCTTGCAAGCGCATTGCTGATCGTGGGGATTGGCGCCTACCTGTCATTTCACACCTTGCGCGACGTTCTGCAACCCGCTACCGGTACCGCGGTCACCGCACTGACCTGGGAGCCATTCGATCCGGTCAAGTTACACCAATACCAGCAAGAAGGCCGCAGCGTCATGCTCGATTTCTCTGCCGATTGGTGTGCCAATTGCACCTTCAACGAGGTGCGCGTGTATAACGCTGCCGCCGTGCGCCAATTGCTCCGGGAGAAGAACGTCATCGTCATGAAGGCGGATTTGACGCGTGAAGGGCCAACGACAGCGACGATCCGTCAACTCATGGGACAACTGGGCGCTCGCTCGATTCCATTCCTGGCCGTCTTCCCCGGCGATCAACCCATGCAGCCATATACACTGTACGATCTCGTCGACAAGGAACAAATGCGAAATGTATTACACCAGCTACCGACCGTCAGGAACATGGCAAAATAATCGCGTCGCATGGGAGGACCCCAATACAGGTTATCGATTTCCCGCGCCGCGCTTCTTCCGTCCGGCCGGTTGACGGGTCAGCCAGATGCCGCCGGCGGAGTACTTCAACACGCTGCTAGAGTCCCATTGTGCTATCCGATCTACCTGCATGGGTTCTCTGCAACACCCGGAAATCCACCGCCCCTTCCGCGTCTCCGGGCCGAAGTCGATCTTCCGCACGAAGGCCAGGACGATGGCTCGTCGATGGTACCGTGGGGCATGATGGCGCGCACTTGACGGAGGCGGTCTATGGTTTCCGCAACGATCTCCCCGGCGTGTTCCTCCTCGTTCTGCTGCTGCCGTCGCTCCTCGTTCTGCTGTTTTTGCCCATTCATCTCAGTGCGCAGCGTGCGCAGGTCGCGATTTGCTTTCGAGATATTGAAGCGCGCGTTCCATCCGGCTGCCAGGTGAAGGCAGCACTATTCACAAGATAGCAATGGGCTTTTCAAACGACGTCTCTGCCATCAATGGCGCGCTTATTGCATCAAACGACAGTATCGTCCACATGCATGCCACAGATGGACATGTTTTATCCGCAGCACTGTCGCAGCTCCGGATGGTCATAGAGTTGATTGGCGAGCACTCGCGACACGGTTGCCATGGAGCAATTGGCCATCGTTGCCAGCGCACGAACCATGCAGCCGCCGGATAAAGTCGGTTGCCGGATCGCGTAGAGATTTTTGTGCAGGTTGCTGCGCGAGATACGCGACTTTACTGGCAGTAACTGAACGGATCTCGCGCAGCAACCTGGGCGAAAAGATCAAGCGAGACGGTAAGCGGCTTTATCCGGCGGCTGCATGGAGTTCTGCGTATTGAAACTTGTTACAACACGTCGGCGATGATTTTTCCCTGACAAGGGAAAGCAATGCTGTCGATAATGCGATTAGCTTGCGCATGGCGCTTGTAGCTAGCACATTATTGTAATTGCTATTATTACTATATGGTATCGTGAAAAGGGTTGTCGTTCTTGGCATGGTCGAGTAACAGCGCGAGGACAGTCCTCGACGTTTTTCTGTACTGAAGTGGCGAAAGACACGGCTGTCGCCCCTTTGGAGCCGGGAGAGGAGACGGCGGGTCTCGCTGTGGCTCGAACCCTTCCAAACCGTGCTAAGGACTTCAGGCTATGGCCCTGTTCCAGACAGTGCTAAGGACTGTAGGGCAGGTGAAATGGCGTCTTTTGTACATCGCATAATACGCACGACAACGCAGTTGAAGGAGACATGGGTATGAGAGCATTGCTGGGATGGCGCGCGCTGGTATTGGCGGCGTGTAGCATCGTGTTGCTGGGGCAGGCATGGGCGGAACCCGCCGCAACTCGCCTGTTGAGCGGTGATTTTTGGAAAGCCGATGCGGCGATCTGGGGTGACGGTCGCCCGATCGAGACGCCGAGTGTGGCGAAACCGCCCCAGGGCTTTAAGCTGGATTGGGCAATCAGCGTGCCGCAGACCGGCTGGTATGAGCTGTTCCTCGTCGGGGCAGGCGGGGATTGCCGGCATGATCTCTTCATCGATGGCAAAGCGCAGGCGTATAACACGACCACCGACCGACCCGATGCGCGGGGCGCGGCGAAGGCCGGCAATTACTGGCTGACGGCCGGCGCGCATACCCTGCGCATTCAACGCGTGGGGCGCAACGGTTTTCCCGTGCGGCTCTTTGAGCGCTTTGAATTTCGCCCTGCGGAGAAGCGCCCCGAAGCCTGCGTGACGGCGGCAAAGACCCTGGTGGACGTCGTGCGCGCCGGCGAGACGCTGACGATTCGCATGACCGGCGGCGGCACGGGCCAGCCGACGCGCTATCACCTGTTGAGCACCGACTTGATGGCGGCGGGCGCGAAGCCCGTCCCGGTGGGCACGGTCGATTTCTCCGCCTCCGCGGCCCCGGTGAGCAAGCTGGTGAAGATTGCCTGCCCGACGGAAGGGGCGTTTCGCCTCTCGGCCAGCACGGAGACGCGGCCGTTGACGGCGAGTGAATTCCCCATCGGCGACTATGCGGTCATCGATGTGAAGGCCGTGCCGGCAGCCACCGGCGCGCCGGTGCTGCTGCAGGAGATCGACTGCGTCGCACAGACGCTGAACGGGAAACCGCTCGCGCCCGATACCTTCCTGGAATGCAATGGCCCGACACGCGTGCGCAGCAGCCGCGCGGGTAGCTATCGCGAGAGCCATGACAGCACGCCACCCGAGGCGGAGGCGCCGTTGGTGGCCAATGATCCGCATAGTTACTCGGGCTTCTCCTATAAAGTGTCGCTGCCCGCGCTGCAGGCGCCCTATTTGATTGAGCTGACGTTCCCGGATGATGACCGCCGCTCGGTGACGGTGAATCTGAACTGGATCGACGACAAGACCGGCGGGTTCGCCAAGGGCACGTCCTATTCGGCGAAGTCCTACGAAACCGGCGGGCTGCATCCGCTCTCGCAGGCCATGCGCACGCAGCGCATGGTGGTGTGGTCCGCTTCGCAGACGATGATTCTCGGGGTGCTGACGCAGCAGTTCGGCCATCGCGCGGCCGTCGCCAAGATTCGCATCAGCCGTTTCCCGGGTGATGTGCTGCCGGTCACGCGCGCCGACACGGCGGGCGGCCGCGCCTTCATCCACTGGTATGAGGAAGCGGAGAACTGGCGTTTCCTGGTCAATGTCGCCTCGGCCTATCCCGGCGGTATCGTGCATGACTTCGTGGGTTTGCAACGCTGGGCACGGCTCGCCCGCTACTTCGGGATGAATGGCTTGAGCGCCTGCGGCGCCGGGTATCAAAGCGCCTTCTGGCGCACGACGACGCTGGAAGGGGTGCAACCGACGACGTATGACCAGTGCCGCCTGGCCGCGCTCATCTGCGAGAAGTACGGCATGAAGTATGTCCCGGAAGTGTTCATCAACCAGTGGTATCAAAACCTGGTCACCTTCCCCGGCAAGGCGGAAAATCCGCAGGACGTGCGTTCGGTGAGCTGCCACGGCGCGGAGAGCGGGACCGGATTTGCCCCGTGCAACCTGAATCCGCTGCATCCGGTGGTGCAGCAGGCCTTTATTGATGGCATCGGCGAATTGGCGGATAAATTGCGTGATTCCCCCGCCTTCATGGGCGTCACCGTGCGCGCCGATGCCTGGCAGTTCCGCGGTGAGTTCACCTTCCCCAGCCTGCATTGGGGCTATGGCGATTGGACGATTCGCCAGTTCGAGCATGATCGGCAGGTGGTCGTGCCCGGCAAGGCGGGTGATGCGCAACGCTTCGTCACGCGCTTCGAATATCTCACGGCGCCCGCCATGCGCGAGAGCTGGGTGCAGTGGCGCTGCGACCGGCTACTGGATTATCACAAACGGCTGCGCGATCGGATTCGCGGCAATCGTACCGACCTCTTTTTCGGCATCTCCGGCGATTTTCAGTGCGATCCTTCGTATCGTGAGCCGGACTCGCTGCTGGTGCGCGCGCGGGAAGCGGGCGTCGACCTGCAGCGTCGCCGGCAAGAGGATGGCCTAGTGATGATGCCGGAAGGGCGGTATGGCTTCCGCGGGATCAATGCCGAGGAACTCCGCTGGTATGATAAATTCCTCGATCCCGCGTATGTGCAGGCGGGCATGGGCTCGCCGCGTAGCTTTGGGGCGTACATGGTCTATCACGAATTGGCGAGCGCCTGGCCGGCGGAAAAGCTCGGCGTGAAGATCGCCCCACGCACCGCCCCCTACTATTGCTCCGCAGTGGTGGCGTCAGGACGGCATAGCCTGGAGAAATTCGCCGTGGTACTCGCCGAGCAGGATACGGCCTTGTTCCGTGACGGAGGCAACACGGACGTGTATGGTGACCCCGAGATCTGGAACCCCTGGTTCGCCGAGTTCCGGGCGCTCCCGGCAGTACCGTTCCTGGCGCTGGACACGGCGCGCGACCCGGTGGCGGTCTGGTACCGCGAACTGCGGAATGACAAGCGGTATACCTCCGGGTTCTACTTCTACGCGGTGAATCGTGAACAGTACCCGGTGGAGATCGATCTGCTGCTCGACAAGGCGGGCACGGTGACGGCGTTGGGCACGGGGCGTGCGGTGACCCTCACCGGCAAACACTTGACGCTGCGCCTGGAGCCGTATGCCTTACAGGCCTTCCGGGCAAGCGACGGCGCGACAATTGCCGCGGCGACCACCACGGCGCCGCCTGAGCAAATCGCCGCGGTGCGCGACCGGCTCGCCTTTGCGCAGGAACTGGCGCAGGCGGTGCAGGGACCGCAAAAAGCGGAACTCGCGGAGGCAGAGCGCACGGCCTTCCTGCAACAGCTCGACGCGGCATGGGCGGCGTATACGCAAGGCCACTACTGGCGGGCACGCACCGCGCTCGCCATGTCGCCGATGCAACGCATCTACGAACGCTTGACGGCGATGCCGGCGGGGCAAATCGTGACCGCCTTCCCAGGGCAGATGGAGCCCAAGCCGCATGAAGGCCACTGGAACCCGAAAGAGCCGATGCTGAGCACCGATGAGCTCGTGAAGATGCTCCCGCCGGGCAAAACGCCACACCTGCGCCTTTCCAATACGCTGAATCCCGCGTGGGGCGGCGCACAGGTGCTGATGGCCGAGGATGGCATCCTCACGCTGGATGTGCCCGTGCCGGCGGATGGGCGCTATGTCTGTAAAATCGGCATGGTCGCCGACAGCCCCGGCGTCATCACCGCCTCGCTGGCCGGACAGGCCTTGGCGACGCCGGCGGTGACCAGAGAACCGGGCGCTCCCGAATCGGTCGCCTTCCCGTCAGTCTACCTGAACGCCGGAACGGCGCGCTTGACGTTGCGCCGGGATGGCGGCGCGTTCGGGCTGTATGGCATGCAAATGGTCCCGCTGCTGCAGCCGCTGCCCAGCGCCGTCTGGTCCGTCGCCGGTCCCTTCCCCAGTTTCTGGGGCTCGCAACCGGGCCGGAGTATCAAAGCGGACGGCCTGCAGAAAGGCTTCGATCTGCAATACGGTCCGGAGGCCGGTGTCGATCTGCAGGCGAGCTATGTGACGGCTGACAAGCGCACGGTGCGCTGGGAGCAGAAGACGGGTTCCGCCATCGGCGGGCTCGATAACTGTGGCGTGGACATGCCGGTACGCACGCAATCCCCAAGTGCGGATTTCAACTTCGCCGTCACCTACATTACCGCGGACAGCGCCCGGGTGGCGCAGCTCCACCTCGGGGTCGATTGGTGGGCGGACGCCTATCTCAACGGCGAGAAAGTGCCGACGAACATCAATCCGAAATTGCGTGAGGAGTGCGGCGGCGCGGGCTTCACCTCCTGGTATCCGCACGTCGGCATCCTGAAACTGAAAAAAGGCGTCAACGTGCTGGTCATCAAACAGCAAGGCGGCAGCGGCGGCAGTTGTTTCTCCGCCTATCTGACCGCAGACCCGGGCCTGCGCTGCACAGCAACGCCGTAAGGCGCGTTTCGCGCGCCCTGTTCCAGATGGTGCTCAAGACCTTCGGCTGGGCTGGTGTCAACAGCACTGTCTGGAACAGGGCCATAGCCCGGCTATCCCAGGGTTGGATACGCGAGGCTAGATAAAGCGTTTGGGACTGTCCTCGCATATAACGCCTTTATTGCGAAGCCGACGCCGTGCCCAGGGTCAGCCGCCCTGGGGGCATCCGCGCCCGGTGCTGGACTGTCCCCTCTGGTAGGGCGCTCCACCGGGGACAGTCCAGCACCGGGCACCACAGACAGGGTGGGCACTCGGCGGGCAACGGGCGTGTCCTGGCCTGACGGGCACCGAGCGCGAGGACAGTCCCAAACGCTTTTTAGGGCTGAAACAAGAAGGGAACGGCCGTGTTTGATAGGCTAGGCTGGTGCAGTGCTCTCGCAATTGGCCTGTTCCAGCGCTTGCATTGGTGTCCGGATATCTGCCATACTGCAGACAGCGTTGTTGCAGGAAGGAGAAGCACCTATGATTATTCGGGATGAGACGCCGGGTGATATTGCGGCCATCACTGAGGTCACTATCGCGGCGTTTACGGGGCATCCGTATAGCCACAACACCGAACAATTCATTGTCGTCGCGTTGCGGGCGGCGCAGGCGTTGACGGTGTCGCTGGTGGCGGAGATCGATGGGCGCGTGGTGGGGCATATCGCCTTTTCGCCCGCGACGATCGCTGGCCGGGCGTGCGGGTGGTACGGGCTTGGGCCGATCTCGGTCGTGCCGGAGCGCCAGCGCCAGGGCATCGGCACAGCGCTCATCCAGGAAGGGCTACAGCGCTTGCGCGCGTTGGGCGCGCAGGGGTGCGTATTGGTCGGCGACCCCAACTACTATGCGCGCTTCGGATTCCGCAACCTCCCGCAACTGACCCTCGACGGCGTGCCCCCGGCGAATTTCATGGCGTTGCCGCTCGGCGACGCGACGGCGCACGGCGCGGTCGGCTTTCACGCAGGCTTTCACGCGCAGTGCTAACGCCGCGCTGTGTCTGATGCCGTCCTGCACCGGTGGGCCGGTTGCGCAATGAAAAAAACAGACGATGGTTTGGGCACACCTACGTGTTGTCCTCCTGCCCTGAAGGGGCACGCAGCCACTAGCCACGGGTGGAGCAACGCGGA
>DASXVL010000673.1:0-3326 GCA_036504255.1 Armatimonadota bacterium
ACCGCTCGACGCGCGCGACCCGTCATGGGAGGGCGTCGCCCCGCTCTTTCGCGATTATCTCTGCCCGAGTTGGAGCGCTGATGACTTCACCGCGCCGGATTGGCGGCAGCGCGTCGCATCCCGTGTGCTCGTCGATGTACGCATGAATAACGGTCCCTGGCAGCCGATGCCGCACTTTACCCTTGACCCCGATTTAAATAAGCCATTTCCCACATGGGCGAATACGGCGTTGCAAGACATGACGCACTTACGCATCCTCTTGCCGGTACCAGAGCCAGCGATTGTCGTTCCGGAGACCAAAGCGAATTAATTTTTGCTATATGCTAGCAGGACAAGCCCTCGCGCTGCCGAATTCTTGAGCTATGCTCGCACAAGTTGATGCCGCCGCCATTCTCGGAATCGATGCATTTTCTGTCCAGGTACAGGTCGATGCCGCCCCTGGTGAAGCAAAAATCCTCATCGTCGGTTTGCCCGACACGGCCGTTCGTGAAGCGGGCGAGCGCGTCCGCACCGCCTTGCGCAACTCGCAATTCAAATATCCCACCAATGCCCGGTTAGTGGTGAACCTGGCGCCTGCCGATGTGCGTAAAGAGGGCCCCTCCTTCGACCTGCCCATCGCGCTCGGTATCCTGATGGCCACCGGACAGGTGACGCGCGGTGACGTGGAGCGTTTTGTCGTAGTGGGTGAGCTCTCGCTCGATGGATCGGTTCGCGCCGTCTCGGGTATCCTCCCCATTGCACTTGGCGCGCGTGACGCGGGAAAAACCGCCCTTATCGTCCCACAGGAGAATGCCGCCGAGGCCGCCGTGGTTGAGGGAATAGAGGTCTATCCGGTCGCCAGTCTCGCGGAAACGATTGCCCTCTTCCAATCACCGCAAGGACGCGCACCTCACCCCTGTAGCGTCGCACAGTGGCAACCGGAGCAAGTCGTCTTTGACGTGGATCTCTCGGAGGTCAAGGGGCAAGAACAGGTAAAACGTGCATTGGAGGTCGCCGCAGCGGGCGGCCATAACATGATCATGATCGGTCCCCCGGGAAGCGGCAAGACGCTGATCGCGCGCCGGTTGCCGACCATTCTCCCACCGCTCACCCTCGACGAAGCCCTGGCGATCACGAAAATCTATTCGATAGCGGGCATGTTGCCGGGCAATTGCGGCCTGATGTGCCACCGTCCCTTCCGCGCCCCGCATCACACCATCAGCAGCGCCGGACTGGTCGGCGGCGGGAGCATCCCGCGTCCCGGCGAAATCAGTTTAGCACACCAGGGGGTACTTTTCCTCGACGAATTCCCCGAATTCGACCGGCGCACGCTCGAAGTGCTCAGGCAACCGTTAGAGGATGGCCATGTCACTATTTCACGCGCCGCTGCGAACTTAAGCTACCCGGCCCGCTTACAGCTCATCAGCTCTATGAATCCATGCCAGTGCGGATTTTTGGGTGATCTGGGAAGGCCCTGTACCTGTTCCGCGACCCAGGTGGCGAAGTATCAGGCGCGTATCAGCGGTCCCATACTTGACCGTCTGGACATCCATATCGAAGTGCCGCGCCTGCGCCATGATGAACTGATGTCCACCCGTCCGAGCGAGTCATCGCACGCCGTACGCGAGCGCGTGGTACGTGCACGTAACCGCCAGACCGACCGCTTCGCCGGGACACCGATCACCAATAACGCACAAATGCGCCCGCGCGACCTGCGCGAATTTTGTCCATTGGCCAACGAGGTGCAATCCCTGTTGCGCACGGCCATCGACCAGCTCCACCTCTCCGCCCGCGCCTATGACCGTATCATCAAACTGGCGCGTACCATCGCCGACCTGGAAGAGAGCGAGCACATCGCCCCACCGCATCTGGCCGAAGCGATTCAGTACCGCAACCTTGACCGTGGCTTAGTGCGGGTCTAACCATACGCCGGAACAGTGGATCGTGCATCCAGGTACATGGTGGTTGTCGTATCGCGATGGGCCGCTCCCATGACAGGAGCGGCCCATCGCGGCATAACGGTGTTACTTCAGATCGATGGCAAAGCCATGAATGAACTCGGCGCTCGGCTGTGCAGGCAATGTGATGTGCAGACCATCCGCTTCTTGGGTGTAGGGCAGCGGGCCAGCGCCAAGCAGGCGTACGGCAGCTACCGGGCGCGATTGATCTTTCCCCAAGGCATGAATGACGGCCTGGCCATGTTCTGACCAACGCATCTGATACGCATAGAGGGTATCCCCTTTCTGCGTAAAGCGGAAGTCCTCTGCCGTCCACTCCGCTGCGGTCTCCTTGAAGGCGCCCCCACCGGCGCTGGTCGCGCCTTCGCCGGAAATAGTCCACGGCCGGGTGCCGAAGATACCCTCGCCGTGGTCTTTCATCCAGACCGCCATCCGGCGTAGCAACTGGGTGCACTCTTCATCCAGCGTGCCATCCGGTCGCTGCGGAATATTCAACACCAGATTGCCGTTCTTACTGACGATATCCACCAGCATCTCGACAATATGCTGCGGCGTCTTATACACGTCCTTAACATTATAGAACCAGTCGCCGACGCTGGTATCAGTCTGCCAGGGATGCTCGGCGACCTCCGATGCCTGCCCGCGTTCGATATCCAGCACGCCGATAGTATAGACGCTCGGATCACAATTCTTCTGGTTATAGACCGCCCGATTCTCCCCGTGAATCGCGGCACTGCTGTTGTAGAGGTGGGCGACGATGCGCCGTCCAAGCTCTCCGTCAAGATAAGCGCGGGGAACAATTTCTTGCCCGCTATGGAAAAACTCATCAAACGGCAAACCGCCATCAGAATAGAGCAGGTCCGGCTGATACTTATCGATCAAATCTTTTATACGGGCAAACCAGTGCCGGCGGAACCAGGGATTATCCGTATACCAACGCCAGGTACCATCTTTCGCCAGCGGATACCCTTGATTCGGATGGTACAGATCCTCATACGCAGGGTCGTTGCCATCATATGGTATACCGGCATAGGGGCCGGTCGCATCGCAACCTTTATTCGCTTCAAACCAGTTAAAGCTGGCGCTAAGGTGTTCCGTCAGCCCAAAGGGTAAACCGTGCAGCCTTGCCGCATCCTGCCACAGCTTCACGATGTCCTTTTTGGGGCCCATGTTGACGGCGTTCCAGCGGTTATAGGTCGAATCGAAGTTGTCAAAGTTATCGTGGTGCACGGCTTGGGCGACGAAATAATGCGCGCCTGCCGCGACGAAGAGGTTCATGAGTGCGTACGGGTCGAACCGTTCCGCTTTCCACAACGGGATGATGTCTTTGTAACCGAACCGGGACGGATGCCCGTAGGTGCGCCAATGATAACGGTACTGATCGGACCC
>DASXVL010000674.1:0-2690 GCA_036504255.1 Armatimonadota bacterium
CAGAAAGACCGCACGATTTGGGCTGATCAGGGCACTTATGCCCAGACAGACGATTTAGTGGTTTTACGCGGCAACGTGCGCATGAAGAATACCGGCAAGGAAGAGGTCAAAGAATTGAAGGATGCCGAGACGGTGACCGTATCCTTGGAAAATGACTGGATCGACATCATGGCAAAGCCGCACGGCAAAGTCGAAGTTACCTTTGAAGTACAAGACGATACGCCGCGCACGGGCGTGAAAAAATAGTGCCGGCCTTAGAGGCTGTTTTAAGAGTTTGCGTTGCCAGATCACGCCGAGATTCTTTCGCCTGTCGCGAAGGGATTTCGCCAGCATATCCGGCAGATATGTCAAGAAATCACGACAAAGACAGACGGAAGAAGATCAAGTGAGATGGTAATGCAGACTCTTCAAACAGCCTCTTACGACCGTGAAACCTTTCCGCGTATGCCGAGACAAAAGCCGAATCCAAAGCCGGCGCGTCGTTCCGCACGGATGCCGAGCTCATTATCGCCGGCGTGCAGCACGGCATCGATGCGTATTCTTCGTCCCTCGGGCGCCTGCCCGCGCCGCCAGAGCCGTTGGCCATTCACCCAAATTTCCAAATCGGTCCCGTCCGCCGCATAGAGCAGTAACTCGACATCATCGTCGTGCGCCGACTCCCAGGGTACGGTACTGGTCGCGCTCACCACGCCGGGAATATGCGGGAGGGTGATCCACCCGTGCTGGGTGGCGATTTCATACGGGTCTCTTTCTGCCAATTGCACGCGCCAGCTATCCACAAACAGCGTCGAGGCCACATGTCCTCCCAGGTCGCGGAAGTCATCGAGCGCCTGTTGGAGATCCGCATTGCCCCAAAAGCTCTCTGCAATACCGGCCCACGCCGCGCCCACCTCCGGCAGATCGAGGTAGAGCAGATCATAACGTCGACGGTGGTCATGTTGCAGCAGTTGTGCCAGGCCCTCCGGCGCGATGGGCATACCGGCATCCAAGACGATCGCTGCGAATTGCTCCTGCCAATCGACAAAACTATCCGCATCGATGGTCAAGATAAGCAGTGGCGCAGGGGCAAGTCGGCGCGGCTGTGCGAGATATTCCCGGGGCGATGGTAAGGAGTCAGGCGCCTGGCGTGTCTCCGACAGCGTCCATGCCCGCTGTTCAGCGGCGTGGAGGACATAGCTCGCGGTGGCTACTCCACTCCGGTCTTGCAGACGTGCATGTACGTCGTGTTCTCCGGCATTGCTCACCGTCACCTGAACGGCGTCACCCTGCCGTGTGGCAGTGAGGTCGATGCGGTGCTGTGCCACGTGAATTCCGGCCAGGTGCAGGTGATCCGACGCGGGCGGCATATGCACCGTGAAGCTGACGCCCGCTTCCATCGGCTGTGCCCCGAGCAGGAAGTCCAATACCGCCAATGCGGCAGTCGCGCTCTCAAATGGGCGTGCCAGGCCATCGGGGAGGATGGGGCGATCCACCGACACATAATGGGAGCGCATATCGCCCCCCGCTGCGACGCAGGAAAGCATGGCGAGCAATACCTGGTCCACCCGATAATCGTTCAGCCGGGACAGCACGGTGAGCAATTCTCCGGGTAGATAACCGGGGAATGCCGTGACGTACGGCGTGGTGAGGGGGAGCCCGGTCGTATCGAGCGTGTATTGCAGGGTTTCATCGAGCCCTTGCCGTGCACGGGGATCTGCGAGATCGGCATACCCGCTACTGAACGCGGCCAGCGCGGTCGGTAAATGCGGCAGCCGATACAACGAGCCATCCACACGCGAGCGCGCGGCCGCGTAATAGCCTTCGTCGTCCAGCCAATAGGTGCGCTCCACCGCCTCGCGAATTTGTGAAGCGAGCACCCCCAGGCGTTGCGCGGATTCATCCTCGCCCAGCGCAGCGGCCAGGGAAACCAACCAGTTCAGACCGGCCGCCAACGCCATGGCCGGCGCTGCGCCCCAGGGGGCGTTGCGCATCAGCGCGTAGGGGTGTGCAACCGGCAGTAGCCGCTCTTGTGCCTCCAACGGCAGGCTGCGCTGAAACGCGGTATAAAATGGCTCGTCACCGCCGAACGGCACCAGGTATTCCGGCGAGAGCGCTTGGGCTTCACCTAACCAGCGCAGATAGCGGAAATGCGCACGCATGAAGGCGAGATCTCCTGTTTGCCGCCAATACTCCGCATGCGCGCGCATAATCGACGCGGCAGTCCACGCGGGGGGCGGCGTGAGTTCCTCCCAAACCGGTTCGCGCGTCGGGAGGTCTGCTGCGGGTGATGTCTCGGGCAAGCCACCGGCATACCGCCCCTGACGACAGATTTCCTGGTAGCGGTATTCCAACGCGTCGCGCACCGCATCGGTTTTGCCCGATGCGAGCAACCAGCGCAATGGCGCGAGTTCTTCCGCGGCGTGAGACTGCGATCGTTGCGCGAGCGGAGCGATGCTGCCCGTCGGGCTCTGTTGGACGGCGATGAGTACCTTGGTGTCATCGACAAGATCGCCAAGGCGAGGGTCGTCGGCGGTGACGTCCAGCGTGTCACGCATCCAGGATTGCCACCAATGATAGGTAATGCGCGGAATGTCATCCGGATTTCGTGCCACCTTGGCGCTCAATACGTCGAGTTCCTCGCGGTTGTTCCCGGTGAGCAGCGCCAGGTGAAACATTTCGTCCTCACCTGGCTGTAGCGGCGGCACGGCCAC
>DASXVL010000675.1:0-7678 GCA_036504255.1 Armatimonadota bacterium
CCGTGGTCGCGCGAGCGGTAAGGTGCGTCGCCTGGGATCATAACCCCGTCCCCCTCACGCCGCACGGATACGGTGGCGCCACAGGCGTGCCACAGCGGGCGCGCGCTACACCGGAGAGACGGGGGTGTTCGCGACCGGTGAGTGCATTTCCGGAGATGCGCTGTCGGGAGGCTGAGCGCGACTGCGGTCGGCTTCCAGACCGTGCTAAGGATTTCAGGCTGGGCTGGTGTCAGCAGCACTGTCTGGAACAGGCGGCCCTGCCGCATCACCGCCGGAAAGTACCGACCCCCCACACGAAAAGCCCGCAGGAACTGAGTCCTGCGGGCTTGAACTATGTCTGAATATGGTACGGGATCGGCGCGACGCTGCTTCCAACGGAATCTTTTGGTACCCCCGAGAGGATTTGAACCTCTGATGCAGGCTTCGGAGGCCTGTGCCTTATCCACTTGGCCACGGGGGCATCTGGTAAAATAGTACGTGATGTTTCGATACTCTGTCAAGGTCGCGGTGGCGAACCCGCTACAATAGATAGCGTATTACCCACCGAGAAGGAGAGCCCATGTCCGCAACACCAGTCGTGATGGTCTTTCATAACCATCAACCGGTGGGCAATATTCCCTGGATCATCGATGCCTGTTACCGCGCGGCGTATCAGCCCTTTCTGGAGGTGCTGGAGCGCCATCCGCGCGTGCGGGTCGGATTGCATTTTACCGGGCCACTGCTCGATTGGCTGCTGGACGAGCAACCGGAGTACCTGGCGCGCGTGCGGGCGCTGGTGCACGCTGGGCAAGTCGAAGTGCTGGGGGGCGGCTATTACGAGCCGATTCTCGCGGTGATTCCGGCGCGCGACCGGCTGGGGCAACTGGCCTACATGCGTGACCGGGTCGAGGCGATCTTCGGCGTTGCGCCGCGCGGCGCCTGGTTGGCGGAGCGCGTGTGGGAACCCAACCTGCCGACGTCGCTGCAGCAGGCCGGCATGCAGTATGTGTTGATCGACGACGAAGCCTTTCACCGGCAGGGGATGGCGGCGCGGGATACCTGGACGACCTATTTGACGGAAGACGAAGGGGCGACGGTGCGCCTGCTGCCCATTAACCGCACGCTGCGCTATACCTTGCCCACCAAACCGGTGGCGGAGATCATGGCGGCGTTGCGTGATATGGCCGCGCAGGGCGCGGAGGCGCTCATCTACGCGGAAGATGGCGAGCGCTACGGCGACTGGCCGGGCACCTATGACTACCTGTACGGCGACGAGGCGTATCTCGAACGCTTATGCTGTGCGCTGGAGACGGCGGACGATTTAGTGATGACGCTGCCGAGTGAACTCGTCGCGCAGACGCTGCCGCGCGGGCTGACCTACGTGCCGCCGTGCAGCTATACGGAAATGCAGGGTTGGTCCGGCGGGTTCTGGCGCAATTTTCTCACGCGCTATCGCGAGAGTAACCTGATGCATAAAAAAATGCTGCAGGTGAGCCGCTGGGTGGCGCAGGCGGAGGCGACCGGCGCGGATGTGCGCGCGGCGCAACTGGCGCTGTATGCCGGGCAATGCAACTGCCCCTATTGGTTTGGCGTGTTCGGCGGAATTTATTTCCCCCATTTGCGCCGGGCAGTCTACGCCGCGTTGCTGGCGGCGGAACGGGCGGTGGAGCCGCTGTTGCTGCCGGGCGAACGCGCGTGCTGTGAACGCGTGGATTTCGATGGCGACGGGCGCGAGGAAATTTTCCTGCGGGAAGGCGAGCTATCGCTGGGCATTGCCCCCGCGCAGGGTGGGGCGGTCTTCGCCTTGGAGCACCTCGGCCTCGGGCACAACCTGCTGGGGACGATGAGTCGCTATGCGCCGACCGGCGACCAGGCGGCGGATACCTCCGGCATGCCGGTGGATTGGTACCCGCGCTTCGCGTTTCTCGACCATTTTCTCGCCGCGGATGACACGCCTGAGCTGCTGCGCGATGCGCAGTTCCGCGAACAGGGCGATTGTGTGCTCGGCGCCTACACGGTGCTCTCGGCGGAGTCGGGCGAGGTGCGGCTCAGCCGTGCCGGGCATGTGTGGGATGGTCCGGACTTTCTGCCCGTACAGATCGAGAAGCGCTATCGGCTGACGGCGGAGGGGGTGCAGCTCGATTACCGCCTGGAGAATCGCGCGGCACGCGCGCGCGTCGTGCGCTTTGCCGTCGAAGTGCATGCCGCCCTTTCCGCCGGCGACCTGCCGGAGCGGCGCTTGCTGCTGCGTACGGCAGCGGGCGACGAGCAGACGCTGGCATTAACCGAGACGGCCGCGCGCGACGGCATCACCGGTTTCAGCTATCAGGACGACTGGCTCGGCGTCATCTTTGCGGTGGACTGGGCGGGCGCGACGCCGGTGTGGGTGGCGCCGATCGCCACGCCGCTGCACTCCATCGCCGGGGCGGAATCCATTTATCAAAGCACGGTGGTGCTCCCGGTTTGGGAGTTGTCGCTTGCGCCGGGGGAAGCCTGGTCGGTGTCCTTGTCGATGCGGGTGACCGGTGTGGGTCGGGAAGCGCTGTTGCTTGCATGTTCCGGCGGATGATCGGGCAGGCGCGTTGATGAAGTGGACAAGCCGTGCGTTTTCGCGCAGGTGGACGGGTACAGTCAGGTTGTACAGCAGGAATACACGCGAGTAGGAGAGTCACATGCCAGAGTTACGTAAAGATCCGATTACGCAAGAGTGGGTGATTATCGCCAACGAGCGCGCGCGACGGCCGTCGGATTTTACGCATTTGACGATCGCCGAACCGGATAAACCGGAGTATTCACCGAGCTGTCCATTTTGTCCGGGTAAAGAAGGACTGACCCCGCCGGAAGTGTTGGCCTTCCGCCATGGCCGTGAACCGAATACCGCGGATTGGTGGGTGCGTGTCGTGCCGAATAAATTCCCCGCGCTGGCCATTGAGGGGAACTTGGAAAAACGTGGGATCGGCATGTATGACCTGATGAATGGCGTGGGCGCGCATGAGGTCGTCATCGAAACGCCCAAGCACAATCTCGACCCCTCTACCGTGACACAGAACCAACTGGCCGAAGTCATCTGGGCGTACCGCGAGCGCTACCTCGACTTGCGCAAGGACGCGCGGTTCAAATATATCCTCATCTTCCGCAATCATGGCAAGGTCGCCGGCGCGTCGCTGGAGCATCCGCACTCGCAGCTCATCGCCACGCCGATGATCCCCATCGAAGTGGTGAATGAAATCCAGGGCGCCGAACGGTATTACCAGTACCGCGACCGCTGCATCTGGTGCGATATGATTCAGCAGGAGTTGCAGAGCGCCACGCGCGTGGTAAACCAGACCGAGCACTTTGTCGCCTTCGAGCCGTTCGCCTCCAAGTATCCGTTCGAGACCTGGATCTTGCCCAAGTCGCATCAATCCAGCTTTGCGGGCATGACGCGCGAGCGCGTGGTGGAGTTCGGCAGCTTGATGCAGGATGCGTTGAGTCGCATTTCCAAGTGTTTGAATTCCCCGCCCTATAACTTCGCCATCCATAACGCGCCGTGCGACCGCGAAGACACGGATATCTTCCACTGGCACATGGTGATTATGCCGCGCTTAACCATCGCGGCGGGCTTTGAAATGGGCACAGGTATCTACATCAACGTCACCAGCCCGGAAGATGCCGCCCGTTACCTGCGCGAGGTGTATCAGGAGGACGCCGTGGTGAAATCGACGACCGTGGAAGTTACGGCATGAACGTTGAGCCGGATGCTGGGGCAGATACAATGCTGTATAGCGGACGGCTCCTGCGGCGACGACCGCGGTACCGCCGTGCCGTGTACACCAGACCGCTAGGGAAAGTACGCTTGGTCATCGCCGTCCTCGTGCTGGCCGTGCTGCTGTCCGGCGGGGTCTATTACCATTATTTGCAGACCGCGCGCTACGTGATCGCGCTGAACGGGCACCCGCTCTTTGCGCTGGCGACGCGCAGCCAGGGTGAAGACGTTATCGAACAATTCAAGCGCTTCTACGCCCCCACGGTACCCGGCGTCGTCGCATTCACGCAGGGCACCCTGGCGGTGCTGCCGCTCAGGCAACAGCGCATGCCGGTCACAGCAACACCGCAAGCGCTCAACACGTTGCGGGGACGGCTCTCCGTGGTGATGCGCGGATATGCGATTTTCATTAACGGTGTGCCCCATGTGTTGCTGGCATCGCAAGCGGACGCCTTGCAGGTGCTCTCGTTGGCGGAACAAGCGGCCCCCGGCGCCAGTGACGGCATTCCGACCTTGAAGGAACGCGTGGTCGTCGCGCCCTACCAGCAGGTGGTCGGCAAGAAGAAGCTTATCCCCCCCATGCTGCCGCAGCAAGCGGTCGCGGAATTAACGCATCCGCCGCGGCGGAATTATTACACGGTCAAACGCGGAGATAGCTTTACTGCCATCGCCACCGTCCACGGTTTAGCCATCACGCAAATCAAACGATTGAATCCCACACTCGACCCCGGCACGTTGCAACCCGGCGACCAGGTGCGGCTGCCCGACACGTGTGCCCCGCTCACCATCGTCGTGCGGCCCATGTAACCGCTGCGCGCCATCGTCGCGCGTTGTGCCGGCATCCTGCCCTCATCCCCACGTCACGGCGCGCGCGCGGGGTAAAGGTAATCAGGCGGTGGAGGTATCCCATCGCGCACGCGTGACGTATCCGTGTGGGGAGGACGCTACCATGATGGAGGACAATGCGGGGCACCCAGTAACCTTGCGTGAGCTCGAGTTAAGCCTGGGGAAACTGACGCGATTGCATCGTTTGCTGTACACACATGGCCCGGGGGGTGGCACGCTGCTGTTGCTCCCGCTGGACCAGGGGCTCGAACATGGCCCGCGTGACTTCTTTGTTAACCCACAAAGCGCCGATCCCGCCTACCAGGTGCGCCTGGCGTTAGTGGGCGGATTTTCCGGCATCGTGTTGCACTACGGACTCGCACATAAATACCTGCGCGACGTGGCGGGGAAAGTGCCCCTCGTGTTGAAACTGAACGGCAAGACTGAGATACCGCCCGATCAAGCGGCGTTCTCCCCGCTCATCTCCACCGTCTCCGACGCGGTTCGGCTGGGCGCTGACGCGGTGGGCTATACGCTCTACGTGGGGTCACCGGCGCAGGATCGCGATATCGATCAGTTCCGCCAGGTACGTGATGAAGCGGAGTTTTACGGCATGCCGGTCATCGTGTGGGCCTACCCGCGCGGCGCGGCCATCGATGCGCATGGCGGACGTGACAGCGTCTACGCCATTGATTACGCGGCGCGCGTCGCCAGCGAACTGGGGGCAGATATCATCAAGCTGAGTTTTCCCAAAACCAGCGGCATCGACCTGGATAAGTTGCCTGCGCCGTACAATGACATGGAATTCACACCCGCCGGGGCCATTCGGCAGATCATTCAGAGCGCGGGACGGAGCTTTGTCATTCTGTCCGGCGGATCACGCGCGGACGACGAGGACGTGATGGAAAAGGCGCGGCTGGCGATGGCCGCCGGTGCGCGCGGCATGATCTTTGGCCGCAATATGTGGCAGCGCACCTGGGAAAATTCGCTCAATCTCTCCGCGCGCTTACATGAACTGCTGCGGGGATACCTGCTGCCGGAATGACGCGCCTGACGTGACGGCGGTTGTACTTCTGGGGTATTATAGGCGCTGGATGGCGGTGAGTGCGCCCATTTCTTCAGGACAGAGAAACGCTTCGTTCGACGCTGTCCGGTGCCGGGTGCGCAATGAGAGAACACCAGACGATGGTCCTTCGGGTTCAATCTCTGCGTTGTCCCTTGCCCCGATAGGGGCACGCAGCCACTAGCCACCAGTGCAGCGCAGCGGAACTGGTGGGGATCACCGGATAAAAAGATCGATCAGCCCCGAAGGGGCGGCAGCAGGAGCGCCTATCGCCCCTTCGGGGCTGGGAACACTACTTGGTCGGCCTTTCCACCAGTTCCGCGCTGCTCCACTGGTGGCTAGTGGCTGCGAGCCCTTTCTGGGCTGGGGGAAGCGGCCCTCACCCCAACCCCTCTCCCAATCCTGGGAGAGGGGCATCCACCTGGTATTAGGTAATGCTAGGCGGATACCCAACACTAGGTGAGTCCCGGGGGGGACGTTGAGAGGTTTTGTTGTTACCAACACATGAGGATATTCGGACCACACGGCTGGCGAACGGCGTGCTGGTTATGTCAGAAGCCATGCCCGGCATCGAATCCGTGGCACTGGGCGTGTGGGCGGATGCCGGGTCCATGGATGAGGGGCCGGGGGAATTCGGGCAGGCGCATTTTCTTGAGCACATGCTGTTCAAGGGGACTGAGACACGCTCGGCGTTTGATTTGGCCGAGGCGATCGAGGATGTCGGCGGGCAGTTGAATGCCTATACCGAACGGGAAACGACGCACGTCTTCGCCCGCATCCTGGCCGAGCACTTGCCCTTAGCCGTGACGTTGCTGGCGGACATGATCTGCCACAGCGCCTTCGCGCAGGTGGAGTTGGACCGCGAGCGCCAGGTGGTGATCGAGGAGATCCGCAAGTATGAATCGCTGCCCGAGGAACGCATCCATGATTTGATTATGGATGGGCTCTACGCCGGGGGGGGCTTGGGGCACCAGATTCTCGGCACGGAAGAGAGCGTGCTGGCGTTCACGCGCGCGAATCTGCTCACCTGCTGGCAGCGCCATTTCGCCGCGGACCGCGTCTTGATTACCGCCGCCGGGAAGGTCAACCACTCCGCGCTGGTCGCGCAGGTGGAAGAGGCCTTCGCCGCGCTGCCGCTACCGCTGGGCACGCGGCTGGCGCAGCCAGTCGGTACCACCGTGCGCCGCATTCTGGAAGAAGAAGATGAAGACCAGGTGCATTTCTGCTGGGGCGGGCGCACCTTTCCAGCCACCGACCCGCGCAATTTCGCGCTGGCGATGATCGACGCCGCGCTCGGAGCGAGCACCACCTCCCGCCTCTTTCAGGAAGTGCGGGAGAAGCGTGGTTTGGCCTACGATGTAGCCTCTTATACCATGGGCTTCCGCGAGACCGGCCTGATCTGCGCGACGGGGGCCACCAGCCCGGAGACCTTCCCCGAGGTGCTCTCGCTGGTGCGGCGTGAGGTCGAAGGGATGCGCCGGCAGGGGATGACCGCCAAGGAATTGGCGCGCGCCAAGGAACAGATGAAGTCCGGCATGGCGCTCTCGCTGGAGAGCACGACGGAGCGTATGCGCCGCCTCGCCTCGCACCAGCTCACCTGGGGCACCGTCTATCCCCTGGGCGAGATGATCGCGCGCATGAACGAGGTGACGCTCGATGATATTCAGCAGGTGCTCGACACCGTGTTGAATAGCGCGGAGTGGACCTTCACGGCCATCGGGCCTATCGACGAGAAGCTGGTCGCCGAGGTGCTGGGATCGTAATGCGTCATTTCGGTGGCCTGTATCGCGGATTAAGCCATACGGGAGGAATTCGATGCTTAATTTCTCATCCGCTACTATTAATTTGTTCGTGATAGCTGCGCTATTGGGTGCACAATTGTTGGGCACAAATATTGCTAAGTGCAATGTCGTTGATCGGGGAGCATTGGCCGATCCACCGCAGGCAGTCAAGCTAGCAGAAATTGGGACATTGAGTGTCGGTACGCAGACGGCAGAATTTCAGGCGAAGGTCAAAGAGAGTACTTTGTTAGGCATTAGATCATTTTCTAATGTGTATCAGAACTA
>DASXVL010000676.1:0-7402 GCA_036504255.1 Armatimonadota bacterium
CCCCCCGCCCCCAGCCCAGCCTGAAGTCCTTCGCACTGTCTGGAACAGGGCCCAAGCCCGGCTATCCCCGGTCGCTTTGATAGTGCAACCACGCACGAGGACATTCCTCTGCTGTCCGTGCGGGAGCCGCACATCGTCTTCCTCATTTAAAGATCGCCGTGCCCCAAACATTGTAGTCAATGAACGCCGCTGTGCCGTTGCCGGGACAATTGCCAAATATTTGAAACATGCGGACCGGTTCTATCTTATTATCCGAACCGATGATAATTTCATACATCAAGGCAATGACATCGCCGGGCTTCGGACGAGGCGCATCAGCGTTGAGAAACGCCCACGGCATTTTGATTTCCATGGTATAGCCATGTCCATCTGCGTCGAGCTTGGCCGCAGCCTGGTAACCCGGCAGGTCGTTCTCTGTGTAGATCTTGCCACATAAGTCCATGCCACGATACCCTTGCCACTTGGTCACGTTCTTCTTATGGTTCCACCAGAATTTTCCATTCCATAACTCCGGCGACGTGGCTTTCTCGGCAATGGCGCGCGGCCAAGTCGTTGGCGCTCCCGGACGGGTACTCATGCGAATATTGACTTCATCGCCGCACCATTCATAGCGTCCACTGTACGGATAGGTATTGTACGGCGGGTGCTGTTCGTACACCACGGCGGCCACGTAGAAGTTGTCTTTGTCGTACATGGCGTAGAACGTGGCGTGATAAAGCTCGGAAACTTCCTCGTCAAAGGTAACAGGGCCGATTTTGCCGCTAAGGTCCCATTCCTGCAAGTCGCCATTAATCGTTACCGTTTTCGGCGCGGGGAGAATAGACATCGTCGCATCTTTCGGCTTCACGCCATCGGCCGCGAAGGACGCTATAGCCGCAAAGAGCAAGCCGGCCAGCAAGAATAGGCCCAGCCGCAGTGTAGAATACCGCATGGTGTTTACCTCCGTGCTATCGTACCGATAGGCTTCGCCTTGGTTGAATCAGTGTTCGGCCGCTGTCGCGACAAACCGCATCAGGCTAGAGTCGTCTCTGTCATGCGTATGTCCCTTGAGTTGTCGCTGCTGTTTACTGTGCCGGAGCGGCCAACGTCACCGTGCCGGTGAAGCGCCGGATGTCTTTCAAACCGGTGAGCTGAAAGAGGCGCAACCCGGTGCCGTCACCGGCCAGCGCATAATCCTCGCCATCGCCGGGATGGGTGAAGACGTGCGCTTCCGTCAACTCGACCTGCACGGACCCCGGGTTCACTTTTCCACGGTAACTGTCGTCGAGGAAACTGCCCACATAGAGGCCGCTATCTTTATCAAAGGCGCGAAGTTCGCAGGACCAGTCGCTCTGCACGATGCAGCCGTGTACGATGCCTGCATAGGTGCTCGGTTTATAGAACTGTCCGGGCTTGGCGAAGCCGTTGGCTTTCTCCCCGGCCATCCAGATCCACTCGCCGTCTTTATTCATTTTGCCGACGCGGGCGAAGATGCCGCTGGCAGCCCAACCGATCCCTTTCCCTTTTCCTGCGACGTCAGCGGTGTAATAGTAGCCGCCATCCTCGGGGTCCACAAAGACGCTGACCTCGCTACCCCCGGGGAAAATCGCCCCTGGCGTATCGTTCGCGGTGTCATACCCCACGTTAGCGGCGGCAGTATTACCGTAGCGCGGCTTGGTCGGATCCGCAAGTTTTCCCATCGGACGCTGCGGGAGCGGCGTGGCTTTCGACCAGGAATAGATCGGATTGCCGTGCGCATCGATCCCCTGGCAGGGCACCTTCCACCCATACCCATAAATATTCAGGTCTTTGTCCACGTAGCCACGATAGGTGACTTCCGCAGCGCCCGTCTGCACCCAGTTTGCCGGCACGCGCCAATCCGTTTCGTTTTCCTGGGCTTCCCAGTCGCCGTTTAAATCGCGCCAGGTATAGGCATGCAGTTCGCCTGCGCCGGCAATTTTCGGTCGGCTCGGCCAATCCTTGGCGACCCAATAGATGGGATTCGGCCTGACGCCGTTGATGAGGTATTTCCCCACGACACCACAGGGAGTGAGGGTGTGGCCGTCAATGCGATAGATGCCGATCGGGTTATTGTTGATATACAGGTATGTCTTGCCGGCGTAGTGACGGATATAGCCATTACTGCCGCCGTTGCTTTGATAGGCGCCGTCTTTCTTGATGCCGCCGACGAGGGAGAAACGCTCATCCTGCCGGCCGCACATGTCGCGGGCTTCCTGTCCGTTAATACTGATGTAGTAGCCCCAGACGGCATCGAGTTTCGCGCTTTTCGTCTTATAATCCACTTTATAGCGCACCATATCGAAGGGCCAGTAGGTCTGGTAGACATACTCGGGATGTTGCTCATCGGCGATATCCAGCTTCGTACACCCGCTCGCCAATGGACCATACCACTCATCGGCGAACTTACCATGCTGATAAATGGCCACGCGCTTCGGCGCGCAATCCTCACCCACATAGAGCGTGTTGCCGTCCGGCGTCACAGCGGGGGCGGTGGGAAAGAGCAGGTCAGAGCGCATCTTCGCCCATTCGCCGCCGTAGGCGCGCCCGTCGGCTTTGCCGACCGTCTGCAACAGTTTCCCTTGCGGCGAGAAGACCTTCACCTGCATGGCAGTTCCCTGATCGGTGATGTACATGCGGCCCTTGGCATCGACGGCCATGCCGTACGGGGCCACCAGCCCCGTGCTGATGACCGTCCCCAGCAGCGTGCCGTCCGGGGTCATCTTCTTCACTTGCCGCCCATCGACGACGAGGATATTGCCATCCGGCGCGACCGCCAACCAGCCCGGGTCCTGCACCGGCACATCCTTAATATGCGCTGCCGTCGTTTTATCAAAAATGGCAATTTTGTGCTCGATGCGCAAGCTACAGTAGAGCAGCTTGCCATCAACGGCAATACTGAAGAGGTTCTTCCGCACACCTTCCGAGCGTGCCTTGCGGTGGTCGGCATACATTTCCCACGCGGGCGTTTCAATCGGCAGCGACTCCATCGGCAATTCACTCACGTAGAGCAACCCACGATCCCTATCATTCGGAAACTTGGCATATTCGCCGGAATCGGCGTGCACACGCCAGACCAGACTGCGTACGCTCTTCTTCGCGGCGGCCCCGCCATAGGTGGCGCAGGATTCATTATTGGCGACATAGACAAACTCGCCATCAGTCGCTAACGCCTGGCACGAGCCCCAGTCCCAGCTATCATGCGCGCCCCAAATCTTAAACTTGCCCTCGCCGCCTTTAGGATCGATTTTCAGCAACGCCGGCGTGCCTTCTTCCATCGCCCAGAGGAGATAAAGATACTTCCCGCTCGCATCACAGAGCGCGCTTTTGACATTGCCATGCACGCCGCCCCAGGCCCCCGTACTATCGGGCGTCTGATACGTCGGGCGTCCGCTGTTGCCCATCATGGTGAGCATATCCCACCCCGTATTGGCCCAGAGTCCTTTGTAGGTATAATTGCCGGTCGGCAGCGGATTGCCCAAATCGTCCTTGCCATCCCAGGCGGCTGTCAGCGTGCCTGCTTCTTTCACCTTCTTGCCGGAGAGCACGGTACGCAACAGGCGTCCCTTGCTGTCGTAGATCCCCACGCTGACCGACCCGGGTGATGTCACCGGACAGCTAATATCTACCGCCCATCCGGCCATACCTGCGCCCACCAGGGCGAGCAGCAGCAGCCAAACCATGAGAGTACGCACTTGCATCGCTTATCCCCTTTCGTGGAGCAGCCTCCACTATCGTCCCGTAATCATTTTCGCGAATTCGTTTCTCTTGCGCTCGGCGCGTCTGTGGCGTGAGGAGGGACAACGCACAGTCATACCGACAGGGGATGTCCATTCGATCTCTCATCGAACGAACAGCCCCGCGACTGACTTACAGCATAATGAGTGTGATGGTGCTCTCAGCCTCGACGCCCCCACCGGCCCCACCGGAGGCAAAGCCATGGTCTTTATCGGGGAACGTGAGATTCCAGAGACTGCCGTTGCCGGGCGCCTCATCACTCCAGGTCTTCCTGCCATCCGTGGTATGCAAGCGATATCCTGGGGGAAGCGCCTGCATGCCATACCCGCGCCGGGCGCACAGCCAGGGTTCGTCCGCGGAGACCGCCCAGACATCGTTTGCCGGGTTGACGGAGGGACTCTTCGACCGTTCCCATCTTTGTCCGCCGTCTTTGGTGCGCATAACCACCGGGGTTTCGAATTGCACATGACCATTCGGATCGGTGATCAACATGCCGGCCATGCATCCGGGCATGACATGCTCGGGGGAGCACACATACATGCCATAATGCTCGAACAGCCCCGGCATGGGCTGATTGCTATACAGCATGGCGCCGGTGTAATTCGTCACATCGACCTGCATCCAGTTGGCTCCGCCGTTTCTCGTCATCAGCATCGGGCCCACGATCGTGTCCAGCCCTTCTTGACCGTACTATCAAACCAAATCTGCCCGAGCACATGGCGCTGTGCGAGATCGGGCTGTTTCAGCGTCGCCCGGTTCTTGCCGCCGTCCACCGTTTTGTACAACACCTGCTCGCTCATGCACAAGCCTTCAGCCACCGCGCCGGATGGCTCCACGTCAAGTTTGGCATCTTTCCAGGTCAGCCCACCATCATCGGTGTATTGGATCGAGCTGCCGGGTTTGCCCTGCTCATGAAAGCCGAGCAGTATGCCGTGTTGGGCATCCGTGAACGCCATACCGTTCGGGTTGATCACGCCGGGAGAGACCATTTCCGTTTCCACCGCCAGCCCCGCCAGCAGCGGAATGGTTCCCAGCACGCGACTTGCTGGTACGACAATATATGCCTCGGCACAAACGGCCACACAATCTTTGCGCGGTACTTGTTAGTTATTTCGTGCTTTTGTTCGCCTTGGTCAAACGCTTAACCAATTGTAATCTCGTCGAGTAGCGCTGTCAAGAGGGTTGTCGCCGACTGTCAGCTAACCATTACTTAGAAACTGTTTGCAAAATCGACGATGCCGGATCGAGAAGGATGTTTCGTACATCCCCTCCCCGGCCACTTGATCGGAGGGACAAGTCCCATCACTGAATACTTGCCTCACCCCTTGACGCAGTCGGCTTCACTTGCTACAGTTGGTATAACGATTAACCATTATTCATGCTCACCGTACACTCGCTTCACGATTTGCCGAATGCTGTACTACAGAAAGAAGACGCTAATGAGTTACCTCCCATTAGCCGAGCTGTTGACGCATGCTCGCCAGCATGGCTATGCCGTGCCATCCTTCTGCGCGTGGAACGCGGAAGCGCTGGAAACCGTCTTGCGGGTTGCGGCGCGCCTCAACGCGCCGGTGATTGTCATGGCCGGACCGGGGGAGTTTTCCTTGTTGCGCCCGCGTATCCTCGCCCCCATCGCGCGCCAATTACTCGAAGAGTACCCGGTGACCGCTGCGCTGCATCTGGACCACGGCGATTCGCTGGAGCTGGTCGATGATTGTCTGACCGCCGGGTTCAGCGGCGTAATGCTCGACTACTCCGCCAAGCCCTATGCCGAAAACGTGGCCGCCCTGCAAAAAGCCGTGCGGCGCTCACGTCCGTATGGCGCCTCCGTCGAGGCCGAGATTGGGCACGTTGGCCGCATTGACAACATCTCGATTGAAGGGGAACGCGCCTCCACACTTACCGAGCCATCGGATGCCGTTGCCTTCGTCGAGGCCACGGGCGTGGATGCGTTGGCAATCTCCATCGGCAATGCGCATGGCCAGTATACCCAATTACCGCAATTTGACTTTCCACGCCTCGCGGCGATTCAACAAGCGACAAAGATTCCCCTCGTGCTGCATGGCGGTTCCGGCACACCGGATGCGGAACTCCGCCAGGCCATTGAGCTGGGCATCACCAAAGTCAACGTCGCCACCGACCTCGTCGCTGCCGTCCGTTCCTCGTTGCTCGCGCAATGGCAAGCAGGACGGAATTTGTGGACGCCTGCCGCACAAGCGGAAGCCGCTCTGGCCATGGAGCCCGCAATTGAGCGCTGGATCACACGCACCGGGGCCAAAGGGAAAGCCTAAAATAAGGAGAACGCTATGACACACGCATTTATTAGTGAAGACCCATTGGTGGCGCGTCTCGACGAGGCGCTCGCTGCCGTCCCCATGCTCGACGCGCACACCCACCTTACCGTGGGGAAACTCAATGCGCGCGGGTTACACGATCTCATGCTCTATCACATGATCGTGAGTGATCTGTATGCCGCCGGTTGCCCGAGTGGCGCGCGGCTCACGGAATTCCCCGGGGTGCCGGACAAGGCTGAAGCGCACGCCCGTATCCGTGAAGCGCTGCCCTATATGCCACTCATTCAAAACACCAGTTGCAACTGGGGCTTGCGTATTCTGCTGCATGATCTCTTTAATTGGGACGAGCCCATCACGGCCGACAACTGGGAATACCTCGATGGTTTGGTGCGCGAGCGTGCGGACGATAAGGCCGTGCCGCGGGAGATCATCCAGCAGTGTAACATTCACAAGCTCACCACCGAACTCGCCCGCCGCGGCAATGGCGAGGACGACGATCTCTTCCACTATTCGCTGGAATGGGCCTTCTTCACCCGCACGCAGCGCGGCGAGTACGACACGACGCTGTACGAATTGGAACGCTGCTGGGGGCAACCGACCGGCAGCCCCATCCCGCACGCGGCATCTGGCCGACCGGCCGCCGCGCGCACCATTCGCACGTTGGATGACGTAAAGCAGGCCGTGCGCTACTTCATCGACACCATGATTGACTCCGGTGTGCTGTCCTATGCCACGCACGTCTCCACCGACGTGGGCTTCCGCACGGTGACGGACGAGCAGATGACGGCTGCGCTGGCGCGGCGCGACGTGGCCGGGCGTGAAGAACGCGACATTTATACCTCGTATATCAACGAAGTGTTCCTCACCATGCTGGAAGCGGACGCGCCGCAGATCGCCTTCCAATTCAGCTATGCCGCCGAGCCCTTGCCGCATGAGACCGCGAGCTTGTTGCCGCAGAGTTCCATTGCCGACATGGCGGAAATTGCCGCACGTCACCCGAAGGTAAAATTCGTGTGTCTTGAGGCGAGTCGCCATGGCAATCAATCACTCTGCACGCTGGGGCGTGAACTGCCGAACTTCTCGTTAATGGGCTACTGGTGGCATAACTTCTTCCCCGGCGCCATGCGTCAGGTGATGGAAGAGCGGCTCGACATGCTCCCGATGAATAAAAATGTCGGCTTCTTCTCGGATGCGTATACGATCGAGTGGACCTACGCGAAGGCGCGGTTGGTACGCCGCCAACTCGCCTTCGTGCTCGCGCAAAAGATTCGTCAGGGGCAGTACGATATCCCGCTGGCGCTGGATATTGCGCGACATATCTTCTATAACACCGCGCAGGATATCCTGTGCATGGAGCCCGTCAAGGTCTCCCG
>DASXVL010000677.1:0-9298 GCA_036504255.1 Armatimonadota bacterium
CAATATCGATTTGCAGGTCACCACCGCGCCGCAGCCAGCACACGTGACGGTCAGTTCCGCACGATTTCCCCAAGCACTCCGTGAAGTCTTATGTGAACAGTCACGCCGTTTACTGCGCAATGCGCTCACGTTCGTGAAGTCGGGCGTGGCCATCGATGGCCGTTCCGGGCGCGCAAAAGCGAAGCATTTGCGTTTCATCGAAATGGCACGCAAGGGGGCGGTACTGGAAGCGACGGCAACAATCGAACTCCCAGATGATCCACAAGCGTGCGATGCCGTGCTCTCTCTACTCTGGGCGGGGGCTCAAATGATCGAACGTCTGGGCGGACATCGTCGCCGTGGTGCGGGTAAATGCAACATGACGGTTGAATTGTCCGATGGCCAGTCGTTCCCCTGGCTGGATAAATTGCAGGCTGACGCTACACCGCCCATGCCTCAGCGTCTTGCCTTCTCGCAGGGGGAGGTATATGGGACACAGGGCACTCTTGACGGCGAATGGCGGTGTATGGATGTGTCCATCACCACTGAAGCGCCCTTGCTCGTTCCTGCCGCGACGGTCGGCAATGTCATCGAGACGAAAGATTACTTACCGGGCACCTACCTGCTGTCGACGCTCACTGAGGCATTTTCCCGCATGGGGTTCGACGTACGCAAGGCGATCACTCGGGGTGCACTCCTTATCACGAATGCCACAGTCGATATCGACGGGGCAGCAGGACGTCCCACCCCCTTTGCGCTATTTCAGCAAAAGATGGCATCTGCAAATGACGATAACAACCAGCTTCTCAATCGTCTGCAGGCACAAGCCTCTACAGACATCCAATATAAAGGGTTGCGCGAGGGATACATAGGTCAGCCTATGGAAGAGGCGTGCTACCCCTTCGTAAAAGAGCTACCGAAGAGTGTCGAAATGCACAACGCGGTTGATGATAAAACACAACGGCCCACCAGCGACATCGTCGGCGTATATACCTTCGAAGCTATCCCTCCCGGCACCCACCTGCACGCTCAGTTACGCTGGCGCAGCGGGGTATTGAGCGAGGCATCTGCTACAGAGATTCGTGAGCGGTTATCCGTTGCACTACCGATGCACATTCGTCTGGGTGCGGCACACAAGGATGAATACGGTCTGGTGTCTGTTGCTCTCCAGGAGGCCACCGCTCCGCCACCACGTGCCACCGGTCAGGAGAACTTGCTGACCGTCTGGTTGTTGTCCGATCTCCTGCTGCACGATGCGCAGCTTCATCTCACGACCGATGTTGAGCACTTATCTCGTGCACTGGCAGAGGAACTTGGTGTCACCATGCAGCTTCTCGAAATACAAGAGGCGCAGGAACATCAATTGCCGCTCTTTACCCGTCGCCGACGTACCGATTCCTGGCATCGCGGGTGGAAGTTACCACGCCCATCACTAGCAGGTTTGTCGGCTGGAAGCTGTTTCATATTTTCAGTGGTAGGTGAGATGCCCGATGAAACGCAGTTACGCCAGGTCGAATTGCATGGTCTGGGCAATCGGCGTGCTGAAGGGTATGGGCAAGTTCGCTTGAATGATCACTTGTTAGCAGCATCATCAATTCGTACGGTGCAATACGAGCCTCTGACGCCAATCCGGCCGTCATCAACATTACCTTCTCCCAGTCTGTACTCACCAATCTATACCTTTGCCCGTACGGTAGAAGAGGCGGCCTGGCGTAAAGCTATCGCGCGGGCGTCTTTATTGCGGTCAACTGAGGGTCTCCATCATCTACTCGCCATACCGAAGAACATTCCCATGAGCCAGCTCGGCGCATTGCGTGACGTCGTTAGCCGAGTACGCAAACCGGAAGATGCCGGTCTGGTACTCTCTTGGCTCTGGCATCTGCGTGCCAATAAGCAACGTTCCGAGAAATGGCAAGATGGATTGAAGCGCATCGCCGCGCTCCTGGGTATTCCGGATACTATTTGGCAGCAATATTCAGCAGAACTCGCCGACACACAGGTACCAATGTTATGTAGCCAGCTTGCCGGTATGCTCCAAACAGAGAACATCTGGCAGATGCTTCAACTGTCGAAGACAGGATTGGTGCTAACCGACGACGGCGCTGCGAAACTTACGGCGTCGCTCTGGGCGGAGGCGGTACGGACCTTTATTGATACCTGTGTACATACACATAAACGCTCACTTGAGCAGGACACTCATGGTCAGGGAGGGGAAGCCGATGGCGCGTCATGTGCATAAGCGGATACGAGTGATCGGAACCCTAGTGGCAATGACACCAATCCATGTCGGCGGCACTGGTGCGGACGCCGATGTGGATATGGCACTGGCCATCGATGGCAGTGGCGTGGTCTATATACCAGGCTCTGGATTGGCGGGAGCCCTTCGTGCCTTCATGACTCAACGTACGAAGGACAGTGCGCTGTTGCAACACCTCTGGGGATTCCAGGAAACGAAGCAGTCAGGTAAAGGGAATGCCAGCACGATCTTTATTGACGATGCGCCCGTGAACATGTCCGATGCGATGACTATTGAGACGCGGGATGGTGTCGGTATCAATCGTCGAACCGGCAGTGCTGCCGTTCATGCCAAATACGACCGGGCCGTGCTTCCAAAAGGTACGACGTTGCCTTTACACATGATGCTGGAGATGACCGAACACGATAGCGCATCTGTTGATATGCAGGTCGGTTTGCTCCGTGACCTGCTTCGTGCATTGGAAGCGGGTGATATTCGCCTTGGCGCAGCCAAAACACGCGGGCTCGGACGCGTAAAGCTTCAAGGAACTTGTGTTCCCGAACAACAAATTCTCGATACACCGGATGGCATGTTGGCAGCACTCGCGGGCAGATGGGAACCGCTCACTGATGACCCGACGATTATATTGGAAGCGCGTCCGCGCTTGATAGCCAATATCACCTGGCAACCGCAAGGCCCGCTTATGGTGAAAGCAGCATTTGAAGGCATCGCCATCGATATGTTGCCAATGGTGAGCGCGATCGATCAGCAGAAACGCCTGGCCTTTGTGGTGCCCGGTAGTTCGATCAAAGGGGCGTTACGTGCCCAGGCGGAACGCATCATCCGCACGCTTACCGGCAAGCGCGCACCGGTTACGGCGGAAAAACCTCGGGAATTCTTGGCGCAACTCGCGCAATTCGAATTTATTGACGCTGTCTTCGGCGCACCGGGAAAACAGCAAGGGGACCTTTCGACAGAAGATGATGCCGCCACATGGCTTCCCGGGCTTGGCGCGCTGTTGGCGGATGATTGCTATTCGATACCGACGATGTCAACGACTGCCTGGCAAAAGGTCGTCAATGCGAGCGATGATACGACGTTAAAAACGGCCCTGCAGACTGCCCGCTTGAACGAGGCCGGCAATGCGCCGCAACGTATCCAACATGGCTATCATGTGGCGATAGACCGCTGGACCGGTGGCGTTGCGGGGGATTCGTTCTTTAATACCCTGGAGTTACACGCGATAACGTGGGAAACGATTCGCATCGAGCTGGATTATACCCGACTGCAGGAAGAAGATCATTTCCCCGCCACCGCGCTGTTCCTGCTGGTGTTGCGTGAACTGGCGGAAGGCCGTATCCCACTGGGGTTCGGAGCCAATCGCGGCATGGGAGCGTTAGCGGTGCAAGATATCACCTTCTCCGGAGCAGATCTGGATCACGTTTCCTTCACCGACGTGAATGGTGCTACTCATTCGTTGACCCCGCTCACGCACGCTCCGCTGGATGAGGGCAAGATCACCGCTCTCGATGCTGGATTCCTGGCGGCTCTAACCACCGCTTGGCAGCGAAAGAACGGGATCGCTTCTACATACAAAGGAGATCGCACATGTGTCTGACGCTTTATGGTCGATGCAAAACCGGCGTCACGCTCGATGCTGCCATCATGGATTGGCAAGCCGTACCTCATACTCAGGCGGTGGCACTCCTTGCGACACCACACACCTGGTATATCGCTGCGGTGGAGCATGGGAAGTACACGGTAAGCTCGCAGCACAAACCCTTTGATCCGCTGCAAGTCTATGAAGCACGCATCTTCACCAAGGATTCCGAATTGCGCTGGACGAATGATAACGGCGGCTATGCCGTCGCCATAGCCGAGGAGAACACCTATCTTCCTGCAGACTGGGCGTGTTGTCAGATGTCAGCGCGACTGGTTGAGACCATCGCCCATCGTTACCTCTTATGGGGTCAGGGTACTGGTGAGGACCCCCTTCCTGGATGGAGTCGTCTGGCGGAATCCCGGATTGGATCTTTAGACATCCCTTATACCAATATCACCGAGAAGCAGTATGCTCAACTGACGACCTGTGAGTACCTGGCGGTCGTCGATGACTATGGGAACGTTGCTGCGGTTGAAGAGCGATTGATCGAACTGGGGGCGTATGATGGCCGAGGTGCGTGATGGAATTCTCACTTTTGTGAATGGCCAGGCAATGGTCAGTTTCCTATCAAAGAAAGGGGTAATGACGGCTCCGACCCGTGTGGCGAACGGACAACTTGATGTCGAATTGGCCAAACTTGCCGGTCAGCCAGGTGAGATCGCCGTTGAACTGGAATTGGAAAGCGGCCAACCCTGGCATGTGTGTCCGAAAGGCAAGGATCGTCAACGGTTCTCGTCGCATCAACCGATCGTATCATCAATTCCACAGCGAACGGGAAGCAATAATCGTCCTCCCTTACTGCAAAATAATCGACCAACTCCGCAGGCCGCAGCTCCCGTTGTTGGTGAGTTCCATAATCCGTACAATTTCATCCCCGCACCACCAAGAAACACCTCGCATACCGATCTTGGCGATCATGAGCCGGTTGGGCATGACTGTTACTGTGAAGGCCATTGGAGTGGTCGCATCACCGTCCGCATGGTGACAGAGACGCCGTTGTTGTTAGTGGATGCGGCAAATCTTCGGGAAGATCAGACGACGAAACACAAGACTTATCCTGTACGGCGAGGGCCCAATGGCGATCCACTGATTGCACCAACCGGCATCAAAGGGATGTTGCGTGCAGCGTTTGAAGCCGTGACGAACTCCCGCATGGGTGTGTTCGCTAGTCATAATGATCGGCTCGCATATCGGATGAAAACTGATGAGGCGTTACGGCTCATACCTGCGCGTGTCGAAGGAAATGGCACCAGGCTCCGCTTCTTTTTTGGCACCTCACCTCACCAAGCGACGGGTATTCCGGTCCCAGAAGATTGCCTCAAAGCGAAGAAACCGCTGGGACGGATGTATGCCGCATGGGTTTCGATATCGAAATTAGCGAACTATGCGCACCAGGATCATGTCTGGGCGCTCATTGAAGAAGACGTGCATTGGGACAAGAAAAAAGAACGATATGATTTTCAATATTGGAAGGTTCTTGATCTGAATCACGATAAAAGTCAACTACCGCGGGCTGCGGGGAAGTCACAGCGTCACGTACAAGGATATTTGTGCATCACGAATAAAAACTTCGGCCGCAAACATGATGAGCGTCTGTTTTTCTATGATTCGTCACCGAACACCGACACCGCAACTATCGATGCGACCCTGGTGAAGTCTTGGGAAAATTTGATCCGCAATTATCAGGAGATTCACGAAGAGGAACGGAAACAAGGAGCACAACGTCCACCAGCGTTGCCGAGTGATTGTGTCTGGTCACGCCATATCGTGAATGGTAAAGAAGAACGCCGACTCACCGACGACACGCTTTGCTATGCCGAGATCGCCACGTTGGATACGAAAATTACCGTAAAAGCGCTCTATCCGGTCATGATCTCGCGCCAACTGTTCTCCTGTTCACCCGAAGAGCTCCTTGAAGACTCTCTGGCGCAATTACTTCCTCCGAGCGACTATCCGGAGTTTTCTCCTGCTGATCGCGTGTTTGGGTGGGTGCGGCAGCAAGGCAATGGCGCCTATCGTGGGCAATTGCGTGTAGGGTCGGTTGCCTATGACCCGGTAGCGAGCGTCCCAGAACGACCGATAGCGGATTTCCCAACGGAGTGCCATGATACGCTGCCGTTGGCTATCCTTGGACAACCTAAACCGCAACAGGTGCGCTTTTACTGTGCCGAGGACCGCACGGGAAACCCGCTGGAGGGCACACACACAAAACAAGAGGGGTTTGTCAGTGGCCGCTATTTACGGGGGCGGAAAATCTATCCGCACCACGGAGGCTTGCCCACCGGGTATTGGGCGAACCCAACAGAAGACAGAACACACTCACACCCGGTTGAAGGCCGTTTTCAAGAATATCGTCGGCGCCCTTTCAGAAAGAACGTGCACGATACAGCATTCATCGAAAAGGACAGTCAGAATCGTTCGGTTGAAGGTTGGATCAAACCCCAGGTGCATTTTACCTTTACCATTGATGTGGTCAATCTATCCACCGTAGAACTTGGCGCACTCCTCTGGTTGCTCTCACTCAAAGAGGATACCCAGGCCCCGGCCTTTCATCGGCTCGGTGGAGGCAAACCGCTCGGACTGGGCAGTGTGCGTTTATGGATTGAGGACACCCAACTATGGCGAGGCGAAGACTGGCAGCAGTATTTCTCAACGCTCCTTCCTATTGAGCCTCCAGTGTTCGAACAAGACACCGCTATCAGGGCTTTTAAGAAGGCGGTATGCAAAGCTTATCCGGGAGAGAGTTTTTCGCAGGTTCCATTCATCGCCGCTTTCCTACAAGCCGCACGTGGTTTCCATGATAAGCCCATTCATTATCCACGTACGCGACCGACCGGATGCGAAGGACCGGTACCACTGGCAGAAAAAGGAGAGAATTTCAAATGGTTTTCCGAAAATGAGCGTACGAACAATCGCCCGGTCTCTCTGGGGGCACTCACTGATGACTCTGGCCTGCCTTACTTCCAAGAACGAGAGCAACATGGCGGATGGCGTCGATAAGGGATGATCTGATGTCTGTGGCATGCAGTAAGTGGGGCAAAGTCTTTTACGATTAGCGGTTGCGTAACCTCGCAATCCCCCAAAAACCGGGGTAGGTTACGCAAGGTCAGTTTGAGCGTAGATGTGTATGAATTGCACAAAAATTACCGAGTGTCGGTGCCTTTTTTGCGTAAGCGTTATGAGTTTACGCAAAGTTACGCTCAAAATCTTATCGAGGGGGTTGCAACGTGGGAGTGAATGCCGAAGGCTTTGAAACAGAGGGTAGTCGACTATTTAGTTTTCGATAGGCATGAGTTGCAACGTGGGAGTGAATGCCGAAGGCTTTGAAACGATTGAGGATCAAACCTAGTTCAGAATGAGTAAGTGGTTGCAACGTGGGAGTGAATGCCGAAGGCTTTGAAACGTTACCCACACTGATATTCCATCATTCTGGAGTTGCAACGTGGGAGTGAATGCCGAAGGCTTTGAAACCTCTTGTATCCAAAACAACGTTTGGGACCTTGAGAGCGGTTGCAACGTGGGAGTGAATGCCGAAGGCTTTGAAACATGCAGGGGCATCAAGTTTCATCCCCAGCTGTTCAGCGTTGCAACGTGGGAGTGAATGCCGAAGGCTTTGAAACAATTATCCGAAGTTTTTCTCGTATACCTCCTCAGGCAGTTGCAACGTGGGAGTGAATGCCGAAGGCTTTGAAACGTCGCCTCCGTAGGGATAACGTTCTTCATCGCGTACAACAGGAGATTGAATGCCGAAGGCGTTAAGCAGTAATGTAACCCACGCTACCCCGAGAGATCGCACCATCATTGAAAGCTACCTATGCCATCTATTCATCACATCGAATTAACGGGAGCGATCCCCACGGATCTCTATGCGCATGCCAATGGGTTGCGCGCGCTGGTGACGCGGTGGATTGCGGCGGCGGCGCCGGAGCATCCGGCGATTGTGCAGCATAAAGGCCAAGCTACGAAACCGTATACCATCAGCCCGTTGTATGCCGAGGGCGCGCAGACGTGCGGGTTTGACCTGGCGCTGTTGGATGACGGCGAGTTGGCGCAATTGATTCCAGAAGGCATCGGGCGTACCGGCGCGGCGGTCACATTGGGTGGGCAGGCGTATCAACTGGCTGGCGCACCGAAAGCGGTTGCGGCCTGCTCCTGGGATGAGCTGGTGGTGGGCGCGGTGAACGCCCCCGAGCAGCAATGGGCGTTTGAACTCGTCACGCCGACCGCGACGTCCGGTAAAGGGAAGTACAGCAAACAGTGCCCGACCCTGACACCGGAGAGCTATTTCATCAGTTGGGCGTACCGGTGGACGACGTGCGTCCCCGCGCGCTATCAACATATCATCGACCTAACGACCGTGGAAGCTTGGGTGGAGACGGGGGTGGCGGTCTCCTGCTTCAATGGCGGCACGGTGGGTATCGACCTGTTCGAGCGCGGACGGCGCGTACCGTTCATCGGCTTTGTGGGGCAGGTCATGTTCCGCGCACTGCCGGAGTTCGTCGAGCAGACGCCCCACGCCTTGGAAACCCTCACCGCTCTCGCGCGTTTTGCCCCATTCTGCGGCACGGGGAAGGATGCCATGCGCGGCATGGGCCAAACACGCCTATTGACACTGTGATGAGAAAAAGGGCAGAACCATTTCATACAAGCGGAAGTGTCGCCCCTGTAAATCCAGGTAAATAGTGCTGAAGATACAGTCTTGCTGTACGCGCGGGAAATAAATCCGGGTGGGAGTGAATGCCGAAGGCATTGAAACCACAGGTAGTATTTGTACGCCATCTACTTGCCGTTCCGTCACAACGGGGCGACTGAATACCGGGCTTTGAAGCTTCAATGAAGCGTCGAGCCGCAGATAAGCCAACCCCAAAATAAAATTAGCCAATTAAAAATATAAAGTATATTAGCTAATATGCAATATAGGGCCTCACTCTCTAGCACAATTTAGCGGTGTAGTGCGAGGTAACCAGGGCTCGAAGAGTCCCTCTGAACGAAATGGCAATGTTATGTAATTGCTTGATTAGTTAAAATATGGCGCATATGCTAAAGACACCTACTTGTCAGCAAGAGCATTGCATATCATGGGAAACCACAACAAATGTAGAAATTATTTTAAGTTCGACAGCCAAAGATTTATCGGAAGTTTGTAATGTGAAATGAATGTAGATCAATAGCGGAGGGAATAGATGGAAGCGCAGGATATTTCACAACAATGGCTAGATATAAAACAGCATATGCGCGATAGAAAATTTTCAACTGTTATCCGCGAATCGGGCAATCTTATTGAGAATTTGTTAAAAAATATTATCCGTAATTACGCTCATTTTCTTCCGCATAAGAATCGCCATGCACTTTTCCAGCTTGAGGAGTCTATTGGAAAAGGTGTAAAAGGTGTTGAAACGTTTGAGATGGGTTTCCTTGTT
>DASXVL010000678.1:0-3820 GCA_036504255.1 Armatimonadota bacterium
GCGACACGTATTGCTCGACTTGATTGCGCTGAAAGAGGCGAAAGTCCACGAACATGGCTTTTTTCTGATAATTCGCGCCATCCAGCACGGGGAGTTGCACGTCGGCAAACGCGGTATAGGTGGTGCCATATTTCGTATTGAGCGCCGCGATGGTGCCATACTGCCCTTGCAGCCAGGTGCCGAACGCCTGCCGGTACGCCTCGTGGTAGGACAGGGTGATCGGGTCATACCCCTGGGTATCGATGTGTTCGTTTTCAAAATAGAACCCGGCTAACCCCAGGTGGTTCAGGTATTTGCGGGCCAGTTGCTGCACGAACTGCTGATTATACCCGGGCGCAGTGGCGCCGTTACTGTACAAGTAGTTGCCGATATTCATGTAGCCCCAGACATGCGCGCCACGATGCACGCAGCCGTTGGCATCAATTTGGAATTCGACGGGCGCCCAATCCGCCGGCCACTTCAGATTCAGATACGGGAGCAGCGTGCAGCCGTTGGTCTGCGCCAAGTCGAACATCGGCGTCAAATAGTCCCAATCATAGACCCCAGGAATCGGTTGAATCCGATTAAAGCGCATATTCATGCCGAGGAGCGGCGTGAGCTTTTTCGCCTCGGCGATATTATTGGCGATCTGCTGATAGATGTTGTCGCCCGGATTGGAATGGAAGGAGATGTTGTGCCAATTCTTCCCCGGCCCCGCGATATCGTCCAGCGATTTCACCTGGCTCTGCGCGGTGAAGGGGGGCGCCACGCTCAATTCATTGCGGATGCCAATGGTGCGCTCTTCATGATCGAGCACAGTCGTGCCCTGCCAGAGTTCCGCCACCACCAGTTCCACGGGATGGAGCGGGGTGTACGTCGCGGTGAGCGTGCCCAGGCCATTGACGGTGAGTGTCTGGTCCAGTGTCAGCGTGCGTTTTGCCGCCGTGCCGGGAATCCACTCGTCGTAGGGGATCACCTTGTACTTGATCGTCAGCGGGAAGGTGAGCGTTTTCATCGCCAGATTGTTGACGGTGAAGCTGATCGTTTGTGGGTCCGTCGTTTCCAGCCGTCCGAAGGGTTTCGTCGGATTGACGGCGAGCAAGCCAAAACTCGATAAGGGGGTCAACGTTTGCGTGGCCCCTTTGATGACAATGTACTTGGTCCAATCCGTGGTGAAATAGACGCCCGTGCTCGCGTTATACGATTGGCAGCGAACCCGGTAGGTGCCCGGTTGGGTGATCGGCATGGATACCTGATAGCTCGCGTCAATGGCCGTCACCGACGGCACGTTCGTACATTCCGTACTATAGACCAGATTGTCATTGGTATCGAAGGCCGACACGTACAAATTCAGTGTCGCCGGTCGCCCCGACTTCGCCTGATCGACCAGGTTGTCCAGTAAGAGATACGGGGTGGCCGAGCCACCACTTTGCTCGGTCAGGGGTCGCCCGACGCCACTGAAGTTATCACGATAGTTGCCGACGACATAATACACCGAGGAACTGGCGTATTTGATGCGCTCCAGCCCAATATCGCGTAGATAGAGCGAGGTGGATTGCGCCGGGGTGCGCACACCCGCCGTATACGTCATGGTGATGCTCACCCCGACCAACTGCGTCACGCCGGAGCTAAAGAGGGGGTCAGCCATACAGAATTGCCACAGCGCCGAGGCGCGCACGCATGGCATGGCGATGTGACTTTTCAAAAATTCGACAGGAAACGACCCGATGACTTCCGTGCCGGTACCCGTCGTGTAAATGGGGGCCAGCGCGAAGCCGCAGTCACCCTGGGGCTCGTATCCCAGATAGGCCCACAGGTTCACCGAGGTCACCCGGCGGTCGAGGGGAATCGGCTGCGTGAAATAGAGCTTACGCTGATCGCCCGCGATGAGATTGCCAATGCAGACTTTGACCGCCTGGTTGCTACCGGCGGTGGTGATCGTCACATCGGCGGGAGGGGCTTGCCAATTCGTCGCTTGATTGAGTGTGGTTTTTGTTTCATAGGCGGGCGCCAGCGTCAGCGCCGGCCCACTGGCCGATGATTCGGCGGCATTGCATTCGCCGACCTGTGTATCGGTGAGGATGCCGGAAAAAATATCGAACGCGTCCAGGGCAATCGGGAGATTATTCCACCGCCGGTTGCCGCCGACATAGAGTGGGTCACCGATGCGGCAGGTGGTGGGGCTGGCATTGGCATGGCCCATGCGTTTCACGGTGTACTCGGTCCCATTGATCCACATGCGCGTGCGCAACGTGGAGGTCTCATGTGACACGTAATCATTGTCCGCCGCCTTGGTGCCATCCCAGGTGACCACCAGGTCATACCACTGGTCTGCCAGTAACTCCGGCGTGCCCGCCGTCGGATAGTAATCGCTATAGTATTCCGTCGTCCCCCCCGTGAAGACATCCGTGATGCGCAGGTGGGGATAGTGCTTGGCCTTGCCACTACTCCCGCGTCCCGACATATAGAGCAGCAGATTGGGATAATTATTCGGGGACGGGATGGCCGTATTGAGCAGGTAGCCGTCGAGTTCATACTGGGGCGAGGAACCGCCGCGATACGGCATCTTATTGATTTTGAAACGGAGGTGAAAGGTAAATTGACTACCCAGCGTGCTGGTCGTCCCGCCTGAACCGCACTGCAGCACGCCGCCGGCCGTGGGGATCGCCCCAGTGGAGCAGAGCTGTACGGCGCCGTTCGCTTCACGGCCGCTCGTCCAGGTGACGTGGCATTTTGACGCGGTGTCGGCGTTGATTAAGCTCGGCACAAATTGCAGCCAATTGAGCTGCGAATTCGTGCCATTGCCGCTAAAGGTGTCCACCTGCTCGGTAATCGTATCACCGAGCGCCATGTTGCTGGGCAGGGGCGCATGCCACCCGACCATCGGCGACGGAAGCGTCGCGAAGAGCTGAGCACTCGCACAGATCACCAGCAAGAGGATGGTGAGACGTCGAGTGAACGGGAGATGTGTACTCTGCATGCATGTATCCTCCGATGAAGAAATTGATCAGTATTCTGTTATCGAGGACTCCCGGCCAGGGGTGTAGTACTAACGGCATAATCGCATTAATAGCTATAACAACTGCGACTTGGATATATGCCTCGTCAGCCAACAGATCTAGGCTGTTGTGTCCAGCCTGGGATAGCCGGGCTATGGCCCTGTTCCAGACAGTGCTAAGGACTTTAGGTTGGGCTCATGTCAACGGCACTGTCTGGAACAGGGCCCAAGCCCGGCCGTCTCCGGTTTTCTCCCCTTGTGTAACCGTGCACGAGAGCATCACTCTGCGAACACTGCATACGCACGAAGCGAGAAGAATGCTGACGCCCGGAACGGTCAAACGCTGGGAATCTCCCCGGCAGAACCGTGGGTTACGCTGGATGAATTATCAACTACTGCGGCGGAGAGACGATGGGGAGAACGCAAGAAAAGTTACTGCGACGGGACGGTCCCAAGCCGGATAAGATCGTTAATACCCATCAGGCTCGGTATCGACCAAATCGGCGACAACCGGAATCGGTTCCACAGTACAATAAGAATATCGCTTTGTCAAGACTGTTACACACGACATCTTTCTCGGCATAACGCACAGGAGGCGCCAGGAGCGGTTCGAGGCAACGCGGGACGATGGTTAGTATCCGCACGCAAGCAACCACTCCGTGCGTGTTACAGGGGACTGGTGGGGCGAGGGCCAACCCCTGCCCCACCAGCGACGTAGCTAGCGCATGTAGTTCGTGACCTGATCATCCGGGAGCACGCGGTTAAAGAGATTGAACGTCTCCAGGGTGATGGGGACATCGTTGTACTGGCGGTCGCCCCCGACCAGCACGGGGCCGGTGGTGG
>DASXVL010000679.1:0-15051 GCA_036504255.1 Armatimonadota bacterium
CGGGACGCTTGTCGGGGTAGGGCAGGGGAGACGCACGGCGATTGCGACGACTGCGCACGGGAGCGTCTCCGGCCTGGGCTTTACCATCGAAGATGTGCTGGTACCGCGCACCCCGGAGAACCGCAGCTCGGGGCTGGGGCCCGTCGCGGCTATCGTCATTACCGTGCCTCCCGGCACGCGACAGACCATCCGACTCGCCATCTGTTTCTATCGCGAGGGTATTCCGACCGTGGGCATGGATATGCGCTACCTGTATACGCGCTACTTCGCGAACATCGACGAAGTCGCCGCGTATGCGCTGGAGAATTTTGAGCGCTATGTGCAGTGGGCGCATGAGGCGGATGCGCTGCTGATGCAGTCGAGCCTGTCGGCGGACCAGCAGTTCATGTTCGCGCATGCGACGCGGAGCTACTACGGCAGTACTGAACTCCTCGAACACGAGGGGCGGCCGTTCTGGGTGGTCAATGAAGGTGAATATCGCATGATGAACACCTTCGATCTGTTTGTCGACCAGCTCTTCTTTGAAATGCGGATGAACCCCTGGGTGGTGCGCAATGTGTTGGATTCCTTCCTCAGTCGCTACAGCTATCACGACCAGGTGCATTTCCCGCAGAGCGCCGTGTCGTACCCCGGCGGCTTGAGCTTTACCCATGACATGGGCGTCGGCAATGTCTTCTCGCGACCGGGATACTCCGCGTATGAGCTCTATGGCTTGGCCGGTACCTTTTCGCATATGACGCACGAGCAGTTGGTCAATTGGGTGTGTTGCGCTGGCGTCTATGCCGCGCAGACGCATGATGACGCCTGGCTTGAGCAACACCTCGACGTGTTGGGTGACTGCCTGCAGAGTCTGCTGCGCCGTGACCACCCCGACCCTGCGCAGCGCAATGGCATGATGGGGTTGGACTCTTCACGGTCCGCGGCGGAGATCACCACCTACGACAGCCTGGATACCTCGCTCGGACAGGCGCGCAATAACGCCTATATGGCGGTGAAAACCTGGGCGGCCTATATCTTATTGGCACGTATTTTTGCAAAATATGGTAACCACGAGGACGCCACGCTCGCGGAAATCCAGGCAGACCGGTGTGCGCGCACCATCGTGAGTCATGTGACGGGCGAGGGGTTGATTCCCGCCATTATGGGCGAGGAGAACGAATCATATATTATCTCTGCCATTGAAGGGCTGATATTCCCGTACGCGTGCGGTGACCTTGACGCCGTAAGTCTTGCTGGGCGGTATGGGGACTTAATACACGCACTGCGTGAGCACATTGACCGGGTATTACAGCGTGGGGTGTGTTTGTTCCCGGATGGTGGCTGGAAGTTATCCTCGACGAGTGATAATTCATGGCTGAGTAAAATTTATCTCTGCCAATTTGTGGCCCGCGCCATGCTCGGCATTCGCGACGAACGGAGCGAAGCCGTGGCGGATAGCGCCCACGTCGCCTGGTTGCTCGATCCCCGCAATACCTATTGGGGATGGAGCGATCAGATGATCGCCGGGGTGGCGACATTCAGCAAGTACTATCCTCGCGGCGTCACCTCCGTCCTCTGGCTGGACGAAGCGATGTGGGCGGATACGCCGGTCTGTGCCTTGCCCAGCTTGAGCATGATAGCGGGTAACTGATAGCCGATCTGTGTGGAAAATGGAGCGTAAGATGTCTTGTACGCCAGTGGCCGATGTGCTGGGATTATGGCAGATTGTCGCAGAGACGAACGGCTATTTAATTGTCCGTCAGGATAAAAGCCTGCTCATCGATTGCCCCTCGTCTTTACTGGATATGGAGTTAGCGGCCGAGAATCTTCCCGCACCGAGCCTGATTATCCATACCCAGGTGCAGGAGGAGCATTGTCGCGAATGGGGCGCGTTTCCGGAGACGGCAGTGGCTGTTTCCGCCGAGGCGGTCGATATCGCCACGCGCTCACCTCGGTTTTTTGCCGAATGCCAAACGGTCTGGCCGCCCTCGCGCGCATGGGAGACGCGGGGCGCCGAGAAATACGGTTTCGCCGGTTGCCCCACCGAGCGTCCTCCCTTGCATCCCCTGGCTGTCAGGACCGAGCTACACCCCGGCGACGTGCTGCCCTGGGCGGAGGGGGTCACGCTTGAGGTGCTCGCCCTGCCCGGATCAGGCAAGAGATCGCTTGGCTTTTACTGGCAGGAAGCGGACATCCTGTTCTCGGGCGACCTACTCGTGTCCGGGGGACACCTGGCCAACCTGTACGATTGCGAGCGAGAATATGGATTGGGCAGCGGCATGTGCGAAGTCGAATGCTCACTCGAAACGATACGGCAGCTCCAGCCGCGCTTGCTGCTGCCGACACTCGGCCCGCTGATCACTGATCCGGACACGGCCTGCCGCCAGTTGCTGGAGCGTCTGTCACGCGTGCGGCAGTACCCTGCCCGCTGGGCGGATGCCGCCCCCGCCATGACGAATTATCAGCCGAGGCGCATCCTGGGTCGATATCGGGAAGTCATGCCGGGCATTGTGCAATCGGCCAATGGTGGGAACATTATCCTCTTTATCGATGAGCGAGGTCGCGGGTGCATCATCGACCCGGATCCCTGCATTTGGCTCTCCTGGGAGGAGAGCTGCCGGGAAGTCCATGCCGATTTCGACATGTTCGAACGCGAACTGGGATTGCGTACGGTGGAGTATGCGCTCATTACGCACTACCATGGGGATCACGTGCAATTCTGTGATTTGCTGCGTGCACGCTATGGCACGCGTGTGGCGGCCACGCCGGATGTGGCGGCTGTCATGGAACGCCCTGAAGATTATCGCTATCCAAGTGCTCTCGACTGGTATGGCTTCCCATTCACGCGCATCAGTGTTGATACACGGTTATCGTATACGGAGCCGCTTTGCTGGCATGACATCATGATTACCCCGCTCCATACGCCGGGGCATTGCTGGGCGCATACCGGATTCCTTGTCCCATGGCAGGGGCTGCGCACCGTCTGTACTGGGGACACCTTGCAATATGGCGCCGGGCCGTACCGCGCCACATTGCCCGTGCTCTACAGCGACACGGCCTACCCGCTGCGCGGCATCGATGTCACGTTGCGACGGCTCGCACAGTTGCAGCCTGACCTGGTCCTGGGCGGGCACAGCGCTTCGTTTTTTGACCGGGATGGGGCTATCATTGGGGAGCTCCTTGCTGCCGAGGAAGCGTTTAGCCCCCTGGTAATGGCACTTGCAGCCGAGGGGACGATCAAGCGGGCCATGACGCCGCCGGGGTATAATGCTAAGAGGCCGTTTTCAAAGTAGCCCTGCCAAATCACGGAGGATTTTTCGGGCCTGGCGAGGCGGAATTCCGTAGGTGTATGAAGACATACATCGGAGGAGTTCCAACGCGGACAGACGCGAAAAAGACCCGTGAGATGGCGTGGCTACTTTGAAAACAGCCTCTAAGCGACCACCGGCACGATGAAGGCGCCGCCCAGGCATAGCGTGGCGTTGCGCATTAATTCTGCTACCGCACCTCTGCGCGTGACGTCATATTAATTCAGTTCACGGGATGGAATACTATGGAACATCAATTGCCTACCGCATATACCTATTACGCCAATCACTTCGATCTGGTGTGGCGGCGCTGCTGGAACACGTCGTATGCGCACCGGGGCTTGGTCTATCGTTCGTATCGTGATGTGGAGGATGCGGTCATCACCCGCTCCTTACGCCTGGCCGAACACGAAGGCGCGGCCTTTATGCTCGAACAAGCTTATTCGCTGCGCGCCTACCTGGCCCGACATCCAGAGACGCTGCCCCTGTTCCAGCGGCTAGCGCGGGAGGGGCGATTCGAGCTGAATGGCAGCGGCGAGGCGATTATTGATCAGAATATGTGCTCCGGGGAGACGATGGCGCGTAATTATGCCTCCGGGGTGCGTTATACCCGTGAGACGCTCGGCATGGTTCCCGAAATCGCCTGCCATGAGGATGGCTTCGGCTCATCGGCGCAGTTTCCGCAGATCGCGCGCCAGTGCGGCATGCGCGGCATCATCGGTTTGAGCTATTGCAAACCGGATGGCCCGTTCTGGCGCGGGCTGGATGGGTCCACCGTGTACGTGGAACTGCCGACGCCGGGTTTGCGCTTTTTTTACGACCATTGCTATTATGAACCCTGTCTCCGCTGTAAGGGCGAAGGGACCGTTGAGCATAGCTCATGCACAACGTGTGAGGGGACCGGATTGCGCTTGAGCCAGGGCGTCTATCCGCCGCGTGAGTGGATCGAGCGCCTGGACGCGCCGGTGGGACGCTACGTGATCTCTTCGGAAGAGATGATGCCGGATGAGCAACTCCCCGCGCTGCTCGCCGAACGTAATGCGGCAGAGGGGCCGGTCAAGTACGCCTGGGGCACCTTATCGGCGTTGATGCCGTTGTGGCAGGCCGAGTTGGACCGGGTGGATGCCGCGGATGTCTCGCTCTCCTCGCGCGTGGAAAACAACCCCATCCAGTCGGGCACGTTGGTTTCCCGTATACGGTTTAAGCAACAAGCCCGTCTGGCGGAAGAGGCGTTTTATGGCGCCGAAAGCCTGATGGCGCTGCTGACGCGGGGGGCGCAGCCGGCTTTGCGCGAACGTGCTGAAGCCCTGTGGCAAGACTTTCCCATGCTCTTTTTCCATGACTCGATTACCGGCACGCATATCGACCCTGCCCACGACGAACTGCTGGACTACGCCGCAGGCGTAGTCTCCCGTGCCCACCAACTTGCGCAGGACGCCGCTGCGTTGCGTTGGCCGAGCGCACAGTGGGCGGAAAGCTGGGCTGGCGACGGCTCGATTGCCGTGTTCAACCCGTTGGGCGTCACCGCGAGCTTGCCTGTGGAGGTGCCGGCAACCGGCGATGGGTACGCGGTGACGGATGGCCAGGGCGCATCGATGCCGGTGTACCATGAACCGGGGCAGCAACAACTCGCCGCCGGGGCCTTTGCCCCTGTCGGGCCCACTTATTGGGCGCAGCGCGATGCCGCGCCGCCGGCGTCATTGCGCTTTCTCGCCGCTGACGTGCCACCCTTCAGCGTGAAGACGTTCCATATTCGCCAGCGCGCCGTACAAGCGGAAGTCAGCCTGACGGAGACCGTCGAGCTGAACGGGTATCGCCTGGGGTGGGGGGAGACCGGCGTACACTCCATCGTCGACCTCGCGTCCGGCAGTGAACTGCTGAACAGCAATGCTCCACCGCTCGGCCACCTCATGCTGGAGGAAGATATTGGCGATCCCTGGGGCACGCGCAGCCTACAGCGGGCACGCACCTGCTGCGCCTCCTCCACGCGTCTGCTGAGCGCTGTGCGCCGCCACGATGCCGTCGAACTGACCTTCGCCGGGAAACTGTTTAACGGTACCTTTGGGCGTGAAAATGATCCATGCACGTTCGGACTGGAGTGGTATCAGACGGTGCGCCTGCTCAACGGGCTTCCCTGGATAGAGCTCGACTGTGAGATCTTCTGGCAGGCGGTGAATCGGCGCATCCGCATCGCCTTCCCGTCCCGCGCGCAAACCGACCGTGGGCGCTACCACATCCCGTATGGTATACTCGCGCGAGAGCGGTATGAGATGACCGAGACGAATCTCTGGTCGCCGAACGGGGATTGGCCCGCCGTCTTCTTTGCCGCGACCGAGCCGGATGGAGAGATTCCAGGGCTTGCCGTGCTGAATAGCGGGACGCCATCCGTACGGATCGAGGACGGGACATTGTACTATTCCGTGCTGCGCTCGCCGGGCTTCGGGCATTGCCTTAACCGCTACGCGCAGGAATATCCCATGCCGGTCTCCGAGATGCGTGACGCCGGGCATCATCACTTCCGCTTCGCGCTGCTGCCGAACCGGGGTGACAATCTCAGCGAGATCCTCCAGGCCGGGTACCTGTTCAATCGGCCAGCCGGTGCGTTCCAGGTCACGGAAGCGCAGGATTGGACGAGTGGCCTGGCGGCGGATGATCCGGGCACGGTGATCACGACGGTGAAGTGTGCGTTTGACGGCCCCGGTCTTGCCGTGCGCGTCGTCGAGCATGTCGGCCAGCCGCGCGTGGCCGTTATCCACGTGCCGGACTGGGTTACCAGCGCCGCACGCGTCAATTTGCTCGAAGAAAACGGCGAGACATTGCCGGTGCACAGCGGCTGTGTGCATTTACCGCTCCGCGCGCACGAGATCGCCACGCTCCGGTTGCAGTGAGGGCTCAGCAAAAAATACGTGTCCAATTTTGACGCCGGGCGCTTGGCCGTGATCAAGGCGAGCGTTTGCGCACAGATGAAGTCATATTTGAAAAACGCTCAACGCAGAGCACAGCCAAGCGTCGTAGACCCAGAGGCTCTCGAAGGGAACAAGTCAAAATGGACATGTATTTTTTGCTGTGCCCTAAGGGGATTGTTTGATGAATAGCCGAGAATTAGTCACGCGCGCCATCCATTTTCATGATCCCGAGCGCGTGCCGTTGTGGATGGCGGGCGAGACGTACGATCTTACCAATGATCTCTATCCCACCGCGTCGCGAACCTTTTCGCCGCTGCCGGAGGCCGAGTTGCGCCGCTTGGCGCCGGATTTCCCCGGCATGCTTTCGCAGGGTGAGTGGGGCAACATTCTCGGCAAGCTGCCGACGGATCTTTCCACCACGGAAACCGTGCGCTCCGGTTTCGAGGAGTGGGAGGAGTTTGCCGCGTACCAGTTCCCGGACATCGACGCTCTGTACCGCTACGAACAAGCCAGGGCGCACATCAGCGGACGTGCTGGGGATGTCTATGAGTTAGCCTGGTTTGGCTCCGGCTATTTTGGCACACTCTACAATCTGCGCAAGATGGAAGACCTGCTCATCGACCTGGCGATGTACCAGGAAGAATTGCAGGGCTATTGCGCGCGGCTGGAGCCGATCTTCCACCGCTGCCTGGAACAGTGGAGCCGCGCAGGCGCACACGGCATCCTCTTTGGGGAAGACCTGGGCGTGCAGGACCGGCTGCTCATGAAACCGGCGACCTGGCGAGAAATTTTCAAACCCTATTATGCACGCTTAATTGCGCATGCGCATGAGCTGGGTCTCGACGTATTGATGCACTCTTGCGGCTATATCCGTGATATTATCCCCGACCTGGTAGAAATCGGGTTGGATGTCTTGCAGTTCGATCAGATCGATATCTATGACCTCGATGACCTGGCGTCCAATTTCGGCGGCAAGATCGCCTTCTTCTGTCCGGTGGATATCCAATCCGTCATGCCCACGGGCGACGAGGCGCGGATTCGCGCCGCAGCCCGGCGTATGGTGGAAACACTGGGCGCTTTCCATGGCGGATTTCTGGCGAAAGATTATCCCTCCTGGCATGAAATCGGCGTCCCGGATGCATGGGCAGCCTGGATGCGCGAGGCGTTCCTGGCATAGGAAGACAGGCGAAAGCATAACCGCGTAGCGACGCGCTCGGCATTCCAGCTGAGCGCGTCGCTTATTTCATCTTCCCCGTTGAAGCCCACCTCCCAAGTGAGCGCGATGGGGTGGTGAGAGGGCCGAACTATTCCACGATCACGACAAGGTGCTCGCTAAATGGCGGTAAGTATACGCGAATGCCCTGGGGGCGCTGCTCGATCGTAACGGCTTGCCCGGCGATGGGGTCATACGCGCGCTTCCTATTGCTGGCTTGCGGGAGATCGACCCAGATGCCATGGAAGGCGATCGGGTCTTCGCACAGCGATTCAAACGATGCGCGGTCGCGCTGTTCCGCAATAAACGGGAGCGCCTGGAGTACCAAATGCCCATCGATCTCTCCGCAGGCGAGTTCCACCACGGTCGGCGCGTTGGTGCGCAAGACGCGGGCGGTATCCGGCAGCACGCAATCCAACAAGTTGCGCAGCAATTTGCGGTGCGCATGATTGCCGGTATGGAGATACGCGGGAAACACCTGCGGAGCGATGATGACCGCGCCGCCGTTGCCGTGGCGCGTGATGCCAATGGACGGCCCGGCTTGCTCGGTCGCCGGACCGTGAAAATGCCCGTAAAACGCCTCGCGTGAGCGGATAATCGGCGAGCGCCACCCCTGGGCGACGGGCTCTACCTCGGCATCGAAGGCGATATCGTAGGCAGGCTCATGGACATAGTGAGGCATGGCCGGGAGATCATCGGTCTGCGCCTTGGCGTTGCTCACCTCGTAGTATTCACCCAGATGCAAAGAAGGCGAATAATCGGCGACGCCAAGGAGGTCTTGCCACGCGCGACGCACGGTCGCATCGCCGGGCAGCAGGCCCTGGCCGGAGACGAAGAGCCAGCCGCCTTCTGCCATGAACCGGCGCGCGCGTTCAACGAACGAGGCATCAAACAGGCCGTTCGACACGATAACGGCCGCATACCCATCGAACGCGTCGCGGGCGGCGATCAGGTCATACTGGTAGTGCAAGGCGGAGGCCATCATGCCCGCGCCTTTATAGGCGTCGTGGAGCGAAAGGAAGGGGCTGCGCTTATCATCGCTCGCCACATTGACTTCGACGCCTTCCGGGACCAGGATGGCCAGTTCTTTCGCCGCTGTTGTGCCGACGCAGTAGGGCTGGCGCGCTTTCGCAAAGCGGAACGCTTCGCCAATCGTGCGGTAGACGGCAGGGTCCAACTGGCCGTTGCAATGGACATGGTCACCGATGCAACTGGCAACACCGGCCATGAGGTGCATGGCCAGTTGGGTTTTGAGCTGATGGGGGGTAATGACGGTGCCGAAATCGCCCCAATTCTTCAAAAATCGCCCGGTGACGCCCACGGTCGGCAGCGCGTATTTGCGGAAATAGCGTGCGGTGAGCGGGAAATACTGCCAGCCAGTCTGAAAAGCCAGCGACTCCACGTAGAACTCGCTAATGACACCTGCCGCGCCTTCCGCTTCGCCGAAGGCATTGAAACACCCCACTTCAAAGCGCAGGCCGGGACGGGTGGCATCCAGCAGGGCGCGCACCTCGCGGGCGACTCGCTGGTTGGTGGCGATGTTGAATTGGATATGCTCGCGTAAATTATCCGGGTCCAACCCGTCCTGGCGCATGGCGGTCACGCAGTCAGGGCAGAAACAGCTCCCGTGCAGGTAACACGCCATGTCGATAAAGATGCCATCGAGCGGATAACGCGCGAGCACTTCGGCGATCTGCGGCAGAAAGAAATCCTCGATAAAGCCTTTCCGGTTGGGGCAGAGCCAGGTCCAGTACAATTCGGAACCGTCCTGGAGAATTTGGCTGTTCACCGATTGTCCGTCAGCCTGCAGGGCGTGCCATTCGGGATGGCGTGCGGCCTGGACTTCATTGACATTCTGGCTGAAGTAGGCGAGTAATTCCATCTTCCGCCGCGCAGCTTCCTCAGCAATGGCGCCGAACAAATCGAATGCGAGCCCCGGATGCTTGCAGCCCGTGCGGGTATCGAAATACGAGTAGCCGTGGTGACACAGCGCAAACGGGGTGATGCTGTTCACGTCAGCGGCTTCCAGCGTATCGAAGAACTCCACAGCATTGAATTTGTCGCCGACCGTGACGCACCCCGGTGTGTGAAAATCCAGGTGAATCTGCCGCAGTTGGGCGGTATGCTGCGCGCGATTGAAGGTCAGCAATGATGGACTCTTGGTCTGTTCGGAAGACATAGTGTTCAAATCTTTCTTTCTGCCACGCCATGGTGCGTTGGTCTACGGAACGACTGATACAGTTACGCTCAACTCGCACGGCGAGTTGAGCGTAACTGGTTATGACAGCTATTTCTTAGTTTATATTTCGGAACAGTGAAGACAATTTCCTGCCGTTTTCACCACAGAGGAACACCGGAATGCATGCTAACGGCGCCTCGACGCGTATGGTCTGACCACCGGGGAACTGTTCGCCCGTCCAGGCATCGATCCATGTCGTGCCATGCGGGAGATAAACGTGGCGATCCGTTGCGCCTTTTTCCAACATCGGCGCGACGAGTATGTCCGGTCCGAACATGTACTGGTCTTCAATGGCAGGGCAGATCGGATCGTCGACAAAATTTACGAAGAGCGGGCGCATCACGGGCATCCCCTTCTCGTGGGCCAGCGTCATCTGTGCCATGATATACGGACGTAAGCGCTCGCGCAGGAACATGAGCTTACGAATGATCGCATACGCGGTGTCGCCGAATGTCCACACCTCATTCGGACCGCCTAACTTCATATTGGTTGGGTTGCGCGCCCCATGCAAGCGGAAGATCGGGCAGAAGAGGCCGAACTGGAACCAGCGTACGATGAGTTCTTGGAAATAGGGATCGGCGACATCACCGCCGACGAATCCACCGATGTCGGTGGTCCACCAGGGTATGCCACTTAAGCCGATATTTAGGCCGGCACGTAGCTGGTTCTGTAACGCTTCAAAGGTGGAGGGGACATCGCCAGACCAGACGACGGCGGCATAGCGCTGACTTCCTGCCCATGCCGAGCGACACAGTGTCAGGACTTCCTCTTCGCCTTCAGCGCGCATCCCCTCGTAAAAGGCCCGCTGGTGCATCATGGGGTAGATACATCCGACTTCCAGCCCATTGCCCAGGTAATACCGTAAGTTATCATGATCCGCGGGCCAATACACCGGTTCGCACGCGTCTAACCACCAGGTGGTAATGCCATGCCGGCGGTAATTCTCGCGGACACGCTCCCAGATAAACTCGCGCGCCGCGGGATGGGTCGCGTCATAGTGATGGAGATATTGGAATGCCTCCGGCCCAGTATCCGCGTTCCGCGTGGTGGCGGGAAAGCCGTGCTCTGTGCCTACCAGCAATCCCCGCTCCCGCAGCTGTTCGAAATTTTCGCTTTGCTTGTTCACGGTCGGCCAGACGGAGACCATGAGCTTAATCCCCATCTCAGCCAACTCGCGTACCATGGCGGTAGGATCAGGCCAGTACGCCGGATCGAACTGCCAATCGCCCATACAGGTCCAGTGGAAGTAATCGATGACGATGACGGAGATCGGTAAACCGCGACGTGTGTGTTCGCGCGCGACTTCGAGCAATTCCTGTTGGCTGGCATAGCGTAGTTTACTCTGCCAGAAACCAGTAGCCCACTCGGGAAGTTTTGGCGCATGCCCGGTCGCGTCGGCATAGTGCGCCAGTATATCCGCCGGAGCCTCGCCCGCGGTGATCCAATAATCGATCTGCTTGGTGGCCTTGGCTTCCCAGCGCGTGACATTATTCCCTAATTCGACGCGGCCAATCGCCGGGTTATTCCACAGCAAACCATAGCCGCGACTGGAAAGCAGGAACGGAATGGCCACTTCCATATGCACTTGTTCCAGGTCAATGACGCAGCCCTTCTGGTCAAGAAAGCCGTGTTGGTGTTGGCCGAGCCCATAGAGACGTTCGTCGGCATAGGCATGAAATCGCACTTCCGCACCATACGAGTCACTATTGAGCGAGTGGAACGCGTGCCCTTTCTCTTCCAGCAGGACGGCGCCGGTGGCCGTATTGGAAAAGCGAATGCGTCCGTCCTTATCGATTTCTGCGCTCAGCAAGCCGTGGCGAATCGATGCGCGCGATTCATCGATCCAGAGGTCGTCCGTCCCCTCGGTCGGCGGTAACAACGCGCCGGGAGTTTCGACGATCTGTGCGGCTCGGGTGATGCGGACGCGCAGGCTGTCTGCCCCCCACGGTTCGATTTGTATGATCTCCCGCTCTTTGTGCCAGACAAGAAGTTGGTTGTCGATAGTGATAGCAGTCATAGAATCCTCTATCGTTTCTCCGCTGTGGAAATGAACACAGTCTGACCGGTTTACTCTGCCGGCGAAATGGCCTGCATGACGCGTATAACCGGTCCCTGGCCTTCGCGATGACCACCGACTAGAAGTATTCGCGTTCTTCACGGCTCACGCCGGTAATGCGCTCCGGATGACTACTTACGCGTAACAATCGCCAACCGAAACCGGAGACGGTAATCTCTTGTTCCGCCACGGGACCGAGGATCAACGCGGTCCAACAGTCCACCAGGTCTCCGGCCAACGCGGGCGTTTCGATGCGCACGGTGCGCTCGGTGGCGTCCAAATTCAGCAGATAGATCACCCAGTCATCCTCTAGACGGTGCAAATAGGAGCGCACGCCGGGATGCGACAGCTTAATCGTGTGCTGTACCGTTGCGTTAAGCTCATCGAGCGCATGGATGACCGTACCTGCTGGCAAGGGGAGCGCACTGCCGTCCGGCGTCTGCGTCGGTGGCTCGCCGACCCAGACGACACGCTCGCCGAGGGACTGTAAACGCTGATATTCCTCAAGCGCCATTTCCTGCAGGCCGGGCACTAGCACAATGTCAAATTGGCGAAGCAAATTATCCTGGCGGTAATCTATTACAGCAAAATCGGCATCCCGCTGAATCAAGGCCTGATACAGGCCGGCATATCCGTCGAGCGGATCGGCATGCGGATGCCAATGTTCGAGTTCTAACCAGTCCAGGCTGGGGACGGTGCTATGCAGCGCTGCGGCACGAAGGGGAGCACAATAGAGCGCCATCTTGGCCATCGGCTTACTGGCCGGGAACCCTGCCCGCTGCAACGCGCGGTGCAGATGAAAGGTGGTGAAGTACGCATCGCTCGGCTTTCCGTTCTCGTTTAACGGGGAACGGGACGCCAAATCGCGATCCATGAACATAAAGTAATTGAAACCCTGCACACCACTGGCGGCTTCGAGCATGGCGCAGCGCGCGATATGATCCGCGCCGATCGGTCCAAGCTTAATGTACCAGGCACGGGTGATGGTCGATGAGGGGAATTCCATCGCCAGCGGCCACCGCGACGTACTCGCGGTATATTTGCTCATGTTTTCGACCAACGGGTAGTACCCGAGCGGTACCCGATTTGGCGGGTAAATGTCCAGTGTCATAAAATCGATGTGTTCTTGCATACCGAGAAAGTCGAAGGCGTCGGGGCTGCCATTGCTGTTTAGGTAGATTGGCACGTTGACGCCACGCTCGCGCAACATCGCGGTAAACTCTTCGATCATGCGCTCGTGGAACCAGTTCTTCGCCAGGCGATATTCGGGTGCGAGATGCGGGTGCAGTGGCGCAAAACCGGTGACGTATTCCTGCAGGACATTGTGCGGGGCGGTTTGGCAAATGGCGTGCGCCGCGGACGCGAAGTCCGTAAAGCTGGCGCCGAAGCGGGCATTGAAGGCTTCGATCGTGGTGTATGTCTGTTCGAAATACCAACGCGCGCCTTCCACGGTCAGCTCATGGCTTTCGTTATCCACCTGGCACAGCGCTATCGGGCCGCCGTTATCCACCTGGTAGCGTGTGATGACTCGGCAGACGGCGTCGTACCAGCGCGAAAGCGCGGTGCGGTAACGCGGGTCGGGCCAGTCAAACGCGAACGAATGCAGCGCCGGACCTTTTTGCCGCCATTCCGCGAGAATCGCCGGCCCGGGACGCACTGCAACATACAGGCCTTCCTGCTGCGCCAGTTCGAGAAAGCCGATCAAATTTTTGCGCGGGTCGGTGCGGCCGGTAAAATCATAGGAGAGTGGCGGGCCGAGATCGGTATACCCTTCGTCAATTTCGTGAAAATCCCAGGGTATGTAGGTAGAGATGAAATTTAACCCGTTCAGTTTGGCCATAATCAGCGCTTCGCGCCAGGCCTGGGGGTTGACACGCCAATAATGGATTTCGCCACTGAAATAGATCAGCGGATTGCCTTGTACGAGTAACCGCCCGTTATCGAGTGCGAGTGTCATAGTAAGCCCCATTACCGATATTGTTGGTAAACAAGTCGCACGCGAGTCCGGAAGGACAGGCGTACCGTGCGCTCATTGCTCGTATTATGAGAGTGATGGGCGACTTGTCGCAAGTAGATTAGCGTGTTACAGTATGTAAAACAAGTTTACCTCAAGGTGGTCATATGACGATCAGGCAACTTGCCGCCCTGGCCGGCGTCTCAATCGGTACGGTATCACGCGCGCTGCGTAATGATACGCGCATCAGTGCGCCGACGCGTGAGCGCGTACAGCAACTCGCGCTGGCGTATAATTACCAGCCGAATCGCCTCACCCAGGCGATTCTCACCAATACCAGCCATCTGCTGGGCGTACTTGTGCCGGATATGGGGTATTACTTCTGGGCGCGTATTTGTAAAGGGATCCATGCCATGGCCTTCCAGGAGTCCTATCAGGTCATTACCCTGGAAACCGGTATCGAGCTGTCGCGTATCCGCGCGGGGATCGATGCCCTGTTGAGCCTGCGTGTTGACGGCATTCTGCTCATGGGAAGCTGCAACACGCAACCGGTAACCAATGAAGCCTTGCTCGGGGTCTGGAGTCGCAGCATCCCGCTACTCACCATCGATATGATTCCCGTGGAGAGCGAAGTGGACCGGGTGCAGTGCAATGAGGAGCAGATGGCGCAATCTGCGGTCGATTACTTGATCACCCTTGGCCATCAGCAGATCGCGTATTTTGGCCCGACAAGTATTGCACAGCGGCGGCTTGCCGCCGTACAACGCGCTCTTGCGCTCCGCAAGCTCGATACATCACTGTTGATTGACGTGCCGTTTACGACGATCAAGGACCATTCGGCGGATGAGGCGACGGATATTTTAACGCCCCTGCTGCAACTGCGGCCGATACCGACGGCGGTGATTGCCTGGGAAGATTATTATGCCTTGTTGCTCATGAAACAATGCGCACAGCGTGGCATTCGCATCCCGCACGACCTCAGTATCCTCGGCTATGCGAATACCCGCTATTGCCTGGCCGCGTCGCCATCATTGACAAGTATTGAACAGCATCCGGAGCAGTTAGGCACGGAGGCATTTCACCTCTTGCTCAAGCGGATGCGGGAGGGGATTGATCCGGCAAACCATACGCCGGAAATTCGTCGCTTCGAGGGGCAGTTGATCCGACGCGGCTCATGCGCACGTCCACGAGTTCTGCAAGACCTCAGCCATCTGACGCAGGCCACGCATTGCCCGGTGTGCAGCCATGACACGGCATGAGGCAGTCTGCGTGGGTCCGCTCCCGAGGAATAGCGAGTAAACTTGTTTAACAAAAAAGAAATCCCGAGTTGATTGACAGATAATCAGAATAGCGAATAATAGATTCACGAGGATAAAACCAATCGGCAAGCGGTTTT
>DASXVL010000680.1:0-3394 GCA_036504255.1 Armatimonadota bacterium
GCCGGTGGCGCGCCGAATTCCGCGTCCATTTTCGTCTTCAGGGTGGTTAGCTCGGCGGGGGTAAATTCCTCGCGCTGCCCATCGGCGCCGATCTCCACGGCGAGATCGTTCACCGTCACTGTGACATTTGTCCCCAGGCTCAGGTATTGCGCCATGCGCGGGTGGGCGTTCGCCAACTGGAGGTACGCGGGCGAGAACGCCTGCACCTTGATGATTCTTCCGGTGGGGCTGGCCTTCAGGTCAAGCCATTTCTCCCCAGACTGCACAAACGTACGCTGGCCCGTATTGCGCAACTGATTGTATGTCGCGCGTCGTCCCGGTCCATTGGAAAAGGGGTCCTGCGGGGTGAACTGATCCGCATAGCGCTTCTGCTTACTGTTCGCCGATTGTTCGACGGCTCCGGCGCCAGAGAATTGATTACGTGCATCGTAAACGCGGGACATGTTCTCTCGTGCCAAGCTGGCCGGCGCGCTCACGGCGGCCATGGGTACCGGCTTGCCGGGCACGCTATTGTCCATATCCACCAGGAATGACGCGTACTGGGAGAGGATGCCGAACTCTTTGGAGAGGTGAATGATCTCCTCCAGCGTGCGCTGGTCGCCGCCGTGCAGGCGTAGTTGGTCCTCCAAGTAGCCGATTTTGCGCGTGGCCCAGAGGCGCGGGATGAAGTCATTCTCCTGCGCGTTCGCCGGGAAATTCACGGTGGCCGCGGTGGTCTGCAGCCGTCCCGCCGCCATGCCGGTGAGGGCAATCTGCGCTTGCAGCGCCTGGCGGGGCGTGTAGCGCCCGACGATGACCAGTTGCGAACCGGTGTAGAGGTCGGGCAGGTCGTGCGGATACTGTTCGGACACCTGCATGCCACCCCAGTCCATGTGCAACTTGCGCAGCAGCGGGCTGGCGACCTTGGCGTAGAAGCCCGTCACCTTGTCGGTGATGCTTTCGCCGGGGAGCACGTTATCCGCCACGCCGTGGCTGTCTTCCGCCAGGCGGTCGAGCAGGTGGGCGTTATACTTTTCCCCCACGCCGAAGTCGAAGATGCGCGCATCGAGCGTGTTGCGCGTCCGCGCATTCGTTAAGATCGCCTCGGTATCGGTGACGCCGTCGGTGGGCAGACCGTCGGTGAGGAAGATGATGCTGCGCGCGCGGCCTTCCTCGCCCGTGCTCAGCATCTGCAGCGCCTTGCCGAGCGCGTCGTCAATATCGGTATTGTGCGCGGCCTTGAGCCCGCTGAAGTAGCGGTCCGCCGCCGCGACGTGCTCACGCGTGGCCCGTTGCAGACCGCTCTGCCAGGGGTGAATGCCGGTGTTGAACGCCACCACGTTGAAGCGGTCGCGCGGGTCGAGGCGTTGCAGGCAGAAACGCAGCGCCGCCTTGGCCTGGGCGATCTTGCCGTCCTCCGCCATGCTGCCGGAGATATCGAGCACAAAGACCACGTCTTTCGGCAGCACCTCGTCCGCGCGCACCTGCGCATCAGGGGCGGCGAGGAGCAGGAAGTAGCCGTCGCCGTCGCGCGGGTCGCGGTAGGTGAGTAGATCGAGGCCGAGTTTTTCCTCACTCATGGTGTAGTAGAGCACCAAATCCTGGTCAGGCAGCACGTCGTGCGCGGCGTAATGCGCCACCGCCTCATTGGGGCCACGGCGCGTCACCGTCACCGCGTGCGTGGGCGAGTAAATGCTGCGCAGCGGGTGCGCGCTGCGAATGGTGATATCCACCGAGCAGTCACGCAGCGGGCGGGCGGAGAGCTTTTCCGTGCGCAACGGATAGACATATTTGACTGCGCCTCCCTGCGCGGGCAGCACTTCCTGGTAGGCGATGCGGATGCGTTTGTCTTCACCGGGTTGGATAGGGAAGACGCTGGCTTTGATCATGCGCGCGCCGAGCCATTCCAGCAGCGCCGGGTCGCGCTGTTGCTGTACGATGCCGTTGTAGATGCGCCGCGCCTCGTCCCGCTCCAAAATGCGGTGGGGCAATTCCTCGTTATTCGCCGTCATGGTGAATTTGCTCAGGCTCATGCCCTCGGCGATGGGAAAGATGTAGGTACCCTCAATGGGCTGGCCCGCATTGCTATGAAAGGCCTGGTCGATCTCCGTGGTCGCTACCTGGTGGTCAATGGTCACCTGCACCCGGTGGTAGGGCACGCTGAAGCGCGGGACGCCGCTGCTGGCCGGGAGCATGAAGCCATCGGCAGACGACGGGACACAGGCCGCCAGCAACGCGAGGCAGGCGAGCAGGCAGATTGACCGGTAATGGCGCATAACAGCAACCCTCTGCGGTGTGGTATATGCGTTATACGACGCGGACGGGGAAAATGTTACCGGCGGCATGGGCGCTCCTCCCTGCTCGGCGCGAGCGCGTCTTTCAACGCCTGCCGCGCGCGGTGTGCGCGCACGCGCACCGCCTGCTCGCTGGCGTCGGTGATGTGGGCGATCTCGCGATAGCTCATATCGTGGTAGACGCGCAGAATGAGCACCGTGCGCTGATCGAGGGGCAACGCGGCCACCGCGTCGCGCACGTGCGCCGCCTCCTCATCCCGCAGCAGCGCGTCAAGCGCCGCCTCATCCACGGGCACGGAGAAGCTTTCTTCGCCGAGGGTCTGCGCCAGCCGCCCTTGGCGCGCGAGGTGCTTGACGGTATCAACGGCGAGGTGATGGGCGATGGTAAAGAGCTAGGTGGTGAAGTAGCTGCCCGCCTTGTAGGTGCGCCGCCGGTCGAACACGCGCAGGAAGGCGTCTACCAGCACATCTTCCGCCAACGTGCGGTCGTGCAGCAGGCGATACAGGAAGGCGAAGAGCCGCTGCCGGTGCCGCTCAAAGAGCACCCCCAACGCCTCCATATTCCCCCCGACGACCTGCGCCATCAGCTCTTCGTCCGTCACGCGCCACCTACTCCGATCTATTATACGGTTGTGGGGCGGGTTTTGTTACAAAGGGATCGGCAAGCGTTTTGCTAAGGGCGCAGCAAAAAATATGTGTCCCATTTTGACGCCGGGCGCATGAACCGTATTGGCCTATGTAATCCCGAATCGGGTGCGCCGGTTGCGCGCAGGAAAATAACCAGACGATGGTTGTACGGGAGCAACCTCTGCGTTGTCCCTTGCCCCGATAGGGGCACGCAGCCACTAGCCACCAGTGCAGCGCAGCGGAACTGGTGGATCACCCGTCGCACAATCGATCAGCCCCGATAGGGGCGACAGCAGAAACGTCTGTCGCCCTTTCAGGGCTAGGTATCAGGACGGACGTGGTTCCACGGGTTCCGCGTTGCTCCACCCGTGGCTAGTAGTGGCTGCGGGCTCCTTCAGAGCCGGGGGAAGAGACCGGTTCTTATGAGAGGGCCATATAGCCCCAGGCAGGCCCATAGTCCTTAGCACTGTGTGGAAGGGTTCGAGCGCAGCGAG
>DASXVL010000681.1:0-8215 GCA_036504255.1 Armatimonadota bacterium
TCATCTCTCCCCGCCGAGAGATGTATGTGTAAGACCACAGTAGTGGTCAGGCGGGCGAACCCCAACGGTTTCGCATTATTTGTGAGGATCCCGGACCGAGGTAGCTGTAAAAGGAGCTCACAAAAATGGCCGGAAACAGTAAGCCCAAGGACTATACCGATGTTTCCATTATATTAACGGAGTACTCATATGTCAAGCGCTTGCCCTATCTCGTATGTCCAGAGAGCAAGACGTTTGCTTCCGTCTAATAAATAAGCCGTATATCCGCTATATTTACTCGCGCCCTGCAGCCATATCACACGGCAATCGGCAACTCGTGATGCTGCACAATGTGATCGACCAGATGTAACAGTTCAGGCGGATGAAACGGTTTGCGCAAATAGCGGGAGACCATCCCGGACGCGAGATTGCCGGCGTCCGGGAACGTCGCGTTGGTGGCGATAATAATCACCGGAATAGTCGCCGTCTTCGGGGCACGTCGTAACTGGTCGAGCATGCCCACGCCGGATTGGTCGGTCAGATGGTCGTCCAGCACGATCAGATCGGGATGTTCGGTGCGCGCCAGGCACAATCCGGTGATGGCATCGCTGGCAAACAACACGCGATACCCGGCGGTGTGTAATACGATACGCGCCAGTTCTTGCATGGACCATTGATCATCGATGACCAAAACGGTGTGTCGCATCTCGGACACCTCCTTAATTATAGGCCGCAATATGCTCGTCTATGGCCATTATATGAAACATGGTTGTGTGTGATGTGCGGTCAAGACCCAAAGGTCGCCAATTTTTGCCCATTTGGGGGTAGTTGTACGCTTTTTTCCACAATAAGCGCTTGTTTTTCCACTTAGCCGCCTGTGGATAACTCATCGCTTGCTCGTTTGAGGGCGACCATCCGGTGAGAATTGCCAGTGGCGTGATAGCAGGGGAAAGTGTGGCCCGTCGTGAATAAGACAGCTGCATGCCGCGTGCGGTGGACAGGACCGCGGCGGGAAAAGGAGCAGGCATGGCGGGACGGACCACAATACTCACCGGCGCTTTCGGGAGCGGGAAAACAGAATGCGCGCTGGCGCTGGCGTGTCGGCTGGCGTCGGCTGGCGAAGCGGTCACACTCGTTGACCTCGATTTTATCAACCCCTATTTCCGCTCGCAAGATCACCGGAGTGCCTTGCAAGCGCTGGGGGTGCAGGTGGTGGCGCCCGATGTGCAGGTGGCGCAGATCGATGCGCCCGCGCTGCCCTCCGGCGCCCGCGAGGTCATTGTGCACCCGAACGGACATACGTTGGTGGACGTCGGCGGAGACCCGGCCGGTGCGATCGTGCTGGGGCAATTCGCCCCGGCGATGCGGGACTATGAGCTGTGGGCGGTGGTCAATTTCCTGCGCCCGACGACCGCCACGCCGGAGGACGCCGCTGCGGTGCTCCACGAGATCGCGCAGGCAACGCGGCTGACGCTGACCGGGCTCATTAGTAATACCAATCTCGGCGAAGCGACGACCACAGCGGAAATCCTGGATGGGTTGGCGCAATGCCGAATTTTAAGTGGCCTCCTCGGTATTCCGATCGTACTGGTCGGCGTGCCGACGGGCGTGACGCTCCCCCCGCTGACAATCCCCTGTCTCACCATTGCACGTCGTCTGCTCCGACCGTGGGAATGAACGGGTATCCTTATATATATAGCGATTGTCTTTTCGACGCGGCGGCGTATCAGCTTGCTCCCTCCCCGGGCCAGCCATTGATGGCACATTGACGAATCCCTTGCCGTATGCTACTGTAAATTGGACTGGGTGTAACGACAGTAGTAGACGTATGGCCTAATCGCCGTGCGTAGATAGCGACGAAATACTCCCATATACTGCAATTACCGCAATAGCTGTGCTCGAAATGAGGGGGAAGAGATGCGGAAACGTTTGTTAACTTGGGTGATCATACTCGCGGTGTGCGTCTGTGCGTGCATCAAGATTCTGCCGTTACATGCGCAGGATGGGCCGACCTTCGAAATCCAGGTGCCTTACGCCGGTCAGACGCTTGAAGGCCCGAAAATGCCCATTTCGGCCACCTTTCGCAACAGTGACACCGTGCCGATCGTCCGCTTCGACGTCGCGCTTGATGGGACACGCTTCTTCGGTGGAGCGTTCCGCAAACCGACACCGGCGGGATCGTTTGAAATTACCGAACAGTGCGATATCACCAAAGCCAAACCCACGGTGGGATCGCATACGCTAACGATCCGCTTGACCGATGCCCAGGGACGGGTGGCCGAGCGCTCACTGATCATTTATTATCAGCCCCCGACTACGCGCCCAACCGAACACAATGCGCCGAAAGTACGCATTGTCAGTCCGGCGAGCGGTACGACGATAGCCGGCAAGACGGATATCCGCGTTGAAGCGTGGGACGACACCGCCCTCAAATTTGTGAAGATCTTCATCGACGGCTTGCCCAGCGGCATGACCAATAAAGAATCCTTCCAGTTCACCTGGGATCCGATCGAGGATAAGTTGGCGTCAGGATCGCATACCATTACCGCGACGGCGGAAGATATTTATGATAATAAAACGGAGAGTGAACCGGTTCTCGTGTTGGTGAATAACGCGTGGGTGGGGCAAACGGCTATGAAGCCGAGCCCCAAGGCCACGGTTGAGACTGCTACCAGTCCGATCGGTATTCTCCAGGTGGCTACGACGGCGCCAACCATGCGCCAGACCGGTGCGACCTTACCGCTGGCTACCTTGGCCAGCCCCAGCTGGACGGCGGGGTTGGGCACGACGGTCCCCAACCTGTTTGCGAATTTGCCGCGTGCGTTTGCCGCGCCTACCGCCCCAGCGGGCACGCTGGATATGACGCCAGCGCGTTCGCTGCCTGAAATCGGCATGAGCGCGACCACCCCAATGTGGGGCGCGAAGCCAGACGTCTTTGCGCTGCAGCAAACAGGGTCGGCAAGCGTCATGGCGCCCCGGCAGTTGGCGTCCGTACCTGTTGCCCGCCAAACGCTGACCACAGGTCCGGGCTTTGTCGTAAACGTACCGGACGCCGCGTCCACAAATTGGCTCGTCCCCGGACATGTTGACACAGCCCGCTCGTCGGTGTATACGGCGCCGACCTCAACGCAGGTTTCGCCGTCGCTGAGCAAATCACAACCGACCAGCGCGATTCTCGCGTTGACCCACGTCGCATCGCCCGCAGTAGCGGCAACTACGGCGCCTGCCACGCTGAACCCGAGTAGTCAGTCCGCCGCGGCGCGGTCGTCATCTCCATGGGCTGTCGATCTCATCGGCCCGAACGGTGAGCGAGTTCCCGTGCTGCTGACTCCGATGAGTACACGCCAGGCGCCGGATGCCCCGCTATTGCTCCTGGCGACACCGGTGATCGAGAAATCCCAACCGGCAGGGCTACTAAGCGCACCGCGCTGGCCGCAAACCAATGCGCCGCTGGGCGGCACCGCGTTGAGCGCACTACAGCCATCCAATTTGTTCCGTGAGCGTTTGAACACGCCGACCATATCCATGGATGGATTGGGGAGTTCGATGATGTCCACAATGCTGGGTCGCCAGACTGTGGGTGAGATGCCTCTCGTCACCTTTACCGCTCCTGCGCTGGGAAAAATAGCGCCGAGTGGAAGCATTGCGGCCATGCCGAACCCCTCACAATTGGCCCGTATACCCGTGCCGCCGGTCGTCACCGTACGCGGTACGAATGGCGCTGCCATGGACGTGGCGGTCACCCCGTTGCCCGCAAGCAGAGTCATGAAGAGTACTCCCGCCGTGGGCGCGCCGCTGCCGACACTAGTGAGCCAGCCGGCGACGAGCATGAAGCCAGACCAAACGGCCACCCCGGCGACTTCTCCCGCGCCTGCACCTGCGGGGCACAATCCGCTGCTGGGACTGCAGCGGACGTATACCGTACAACCGGGTGATACGTTAAGCAAAATTTCGCGCGAATGCGCGGTGAGCGTGGGTGCGATCCTTCGTCTCAATCCCTCGCTGACCGCGGAGCATTTCGTGGCTGGCACGAGCATCTTATTGCCGCGCCGCGCCGCCAGCCTCACCATGGATAACGCCGCGGTGCCTGCCGCGGGCCCGGTGCCGTATGTCACCGGCGATGGCTACACGATGGTGGCCATGCGCTCGCTGGTCCAGGTCAAAGGCGGCGTACTGGTATGGCTGCCCAAGACGCGGGAGGTCAACGCGTGGGTTAATAATAACTACATGGGGGTAACCATAGGTAAGCGCGTGGCGCGCATCAATGCTGAAACGTATGTGATGCCTGCCCCCGCACGGCTCTGCAAATCGCGCACCATGGTTCCGCTCGTATACTTGATGAAGGGCATGAACCTGGAACTCAACTTTGACCCCGCGACCAATACCTATGCGCTGACAAGCCAACCGGCAAAATAAACTAGGCGCCATTGGCATGGACATGCTGTTGCGGAGGGGGAGTATCTCCCCCTCCGCAACAGATTATTAGATTATGCGGCACATCATCAAAAAACCGTGAGACTAAGGAACATATAAATGTGCCAGGAATCCCCCGGCATCCCGGGTAGTATGACCCACTCCAGAATCTGACGACTCTCCCCTGAAGTCTGCTTCTGGTGGTGTCCTCACGGCGGAAGGTAATGTTTGGCGGCTGTGATAACCACCGATGTCTTGTGGACTCACGCCAATGATCGGTGTAGCCTTCAACAGGAACGTGCCGTGTCTGCGCTGAAGCGTACCCTTGGGCGTCGCTGATTCCACCATGGCAGGTGTGCGATGTGTGCTGCTTGCCAGCGAGGCATGAATTGGAACTCCCACAGGACAGCGCCATGCCTGCGCTGAAGGTCGAAGATAGGGTGCTGCTGATATTTGGTAGCACATGCACGAAACATGATTCGCGCAGCGAGAGAGGAGTTGCCAGCAATGGCCATATTGGGCAAGTTCTCCGGTGCCAGTAATACCGTTGGCATTGACATCGGCAGCCATTCCATCAAAGTGGTGCAGGTGGTGTCCACGCGTAACGGCTATGCCTTAATGCGTGCCGGCAGTACGCTCACCCCAGTGGAAGCCGTGAAACAGGGCGTGGTGGAAGACCGCTTCGCCGTGGCGGAATCCGTGCGGCGGCTTTTACAGGATCTCGGCATTACCAGCCCCATGGCGATCGCCGCGCTCTCGGGTCCTTCGGTGGTGGTCCGCCAGGTGCAGCTACCAGCTATGCCCGAGCACCAACTTCGAAAATCCATTTACTGGGAAGCGCGCAATTATATATCCTTCCCGGTCGAGGATAGTCTGCTCGAATTCCAAATCCTCAATACGCACACCCAAGATGGCATTCCGCAAATGGATGTCATGCTGGTCGCGGCGCCTCGTGAGCTGGTCGACAGCCGTGTCGCGGCTCTCGAACAAGCTGGCGTCGAGCCCATTGCCGTGGAATTGGAACCCTTTGCCCTCATTCGCGCCGCCATCGATCTGCCCATGGGCCTGGCCGGGCCGCAGGAGTCGTTGGCGCTCGTCGATATCGGCGCAACCTATACCAATATCTCCATCATTGCCAACGGCATTTTTGGCTTGACGCGCAGCGTGATGACCGCGGGTAACAGCTTCACCGAAGCCATCGCAAAGGTACTCGGCGTCGAGATGCTGCAGGCCGAGCGTATCAAGGAAGAGGAAACGCAGGTGGTGGTCGATGAAGCCAGTCGGGCGCAACTCTCGCCGGTCGGGCAGGAAGCCAGCCGAGCCATCGAATCCACGCTGGAGGAACTCGTGCGCGAAATCCGCCGCTCCTTCGCCTTTTATGACTATCAGCAAAATCCAGCCGGCGGCGGCGATCAGCGAACGGTTGCCGGTATTAGCCGCGTCATCCTCTCCGGAGGTAGCGCAAAGCTCGGGGGCATCGCCCACTACTTACAAGACCAGCTCAGCATCCCGGTCGATCTTGTCGATCTCTTTGGACATCATCTGGTACATTTACCCGATGGCGCGGAGGAATTGCAGGCGCAGATGCCGTTGCTCGCTACGGCCTTCGGATTGGCCCTGCGCGAACCGATGTTAGCGCGTGAGCGAGGAGGCCTGCGATGATCAATATTAATCTGATCGCCGAACGCCGTGCGCGCAAGATGCGGGAGATGACCATCTTACGGGTCGGGTCCTTATGTGTGGTCTTGTTGTCTATCCTGATGGTGCTCATCATTATGTATGCGGGATACCGCAATATTTCGGCATCGACGGATGTGAAAACGGTGACGAAAACTTTGGACGACCTGCAGCCGCAATACGACGAGTTGCTCCAAGTGCGCAATCAGATTTCCGCGCTCGCGCCGGTGGAAACGCTCCTCAACGAAGTGCAAAAAAGCGAAGGGGCCTGGATGATCATCCTCGGCGACATCAGCGCTATTACACCACGAGGGGTCGTATTGCAAACCGTGGGATCGACTTCTGATGCGCAAGGCGTTTCCCTGCATATCGCGGGGCGAGCCACCGACGAGCAGACCGTCGCGGCATTTCTCCTCGCCTTACGCCAACAGACCAGTTGGGCGAAAACACCGAATTTGAAGTCGGTGACCAGTGAGGACGGCCCGCAGACGAAGGCAGTACGGTTCGACTTGACGGTGCCGGTCCAGGGGTTATTGGGAGGCGATCTCTAATGCGACCAAAGCAATCACGCTTTATGCTTATGCTGTTGGGAATTATTACCAGCGGTGTCTTTATTCTGGTCGTATCGCTGGTGATTTACCAACACCAAGAATCGGCGACCGCGAAGCTGTTGCAAGAGTTCGCGGAGAAAAACCAGAAGGTCGAGACGATACGCCAGGAAGTGCAGAATCGCCAGAACGAGGAATTACGGCTGCAGCAGCTCAAGGAACACCTCTCCGTGCTGGACAAGAATTTAGCGGATTACAAATATGTGCCCACCTACCTGCGAGAAATGCAGAACACCGCGGCGGTGACGAACAATAAGATTCGCTCGATTCAGCCGGGTGAGTTGCGCCCGCTCGAGTTAAGTACGAGCATTTTTGCGACCGCTGCGGGCGCCACGCCAGCCGCGACGACGCCGCAGCCAAAGGACACTGCGGCGCCCAAGGTGCCGCAGTACCAGGTGCAGAGTATTAACCTCGATATGCAGGGTACCTACGCCAGCATCATCGACTTACTCAATCGCTTCCGTAAATTTCCCAAAATGATCTACGTGCGTTCGCTCGATCTCACTCCCCAACTAAACGGGACGACGGCAGTGGTCTCGGCGCGCATTCAGACGTACGCGATTATTACACCTGATCAGTATCTCGTGCAGGATACGGCACGCGGTGCGCGTGAAGGGGGCAAATGATGAATAAAAAACAGGCGCGTGAAGCGATCATTTTAGCCGTCCTCTTGCTCGCCTTGCTTATCGCCGTCGTTATCCAATTCACCGGTGGGAAGAAGACGTCCACCAGTGCGGGAAACTCGTCTGCGCCAAACACGGCTGCTGCCGATAATGCGGCGACAACCCCGTCAGCGCAAAAAGATGGGCAAACAGTAAAAAATGCCGACTTGAGTTGGGTCACGGTGGCGCGGCTCGATGGTCTGTCGTCCGCCGTGGCGCGTGGGCGTGATCCGTTCACTGACACCTTGACGCCGCCCCCGTCCCCGCCCCACGTGCCGCCATCCCCAGTACCGGTGGTTGATAATAAGACGGTTAGGCCTACCAGCAACGGTGGCCTGTTGCCCGGAGCGCTTTCCGGCACCTTGCAGGGCGGCATACCGAGAGTCGTGGTGCCACCGCTCCCCATCGCCCCGCCGGCCTTCATCCTGTGGGGGGTGGCCATCTCATCACAGGAGCGTTTTGCGACGCTCTCGGTCGGTGAGCGCTTCTTTACCCTGGCGGAGGGGGAAATGGTGCCTGGCGTGGGCTGGACTGTCAAACGCATCATCCCTGATTATAATGCCGTCGTTCTTGCAAAAAAAGGCGCACAGTCTGTGACGATACGATTGTCTGGAGGTACTCCGAAATGAGCGCACGTACTCTCGCATCATTATCTTGCCATCATCGCCTATTCCTGGTGGCTATAATGTCCCTGACCTTGATGAGTGCGTTATGCGCGCTGCCGGGGTCGCCCAAGCTCTATTCGCTGAACTACGTCAACCTCGATGTGGCGACGGTGATGAAATCATTGGCCGATATGAGCGGAGCCAATATTATCGTCGCGCCGGATGTGAAAGGGGCCATCAGCCTCAAGTTGAAAGACGTCACGGTCGAGCA
>DASXVL010000682.1:0-15830 GCA_036504255.1 Armatimonadota bacterium
CGCGGATCTCGTGTCGCAACCTGCGCAAAAATCGCTACGCGATCCGGCAACCGGCTTTATCCGCCTCTGCTAGCAGGGAGCGTAGTTCACGCGATTATCATGTTTGGAGGAAAGATATGCGAACCTGTCCTGCTTGCGGCGCCGGTTATGATGTCACGGAGGCCGTGTGTGCGGCCTGTGGCGCGGAACTTCCCGCCCCCTACGAAAACGCCGATTTTGATGATGAGACTGACGATGGCTATGATAGCGGCGACTTTCCCAACCCGCGCGATGTGGGCGACGGGGAGAGCGGAGCGGGTGGAGTCTTTGCGGATGGCAGCGTCTGGCAACTCGCCGGAGAGCGCGCCTTTGCCCCCACGCAGTTGACCATCCTCTCCGGGGCCGAGGTGCTGCTGGCAGAGCAGACGCTCGAAGCTGGCACCGTGGTACTCGCCGCAGGGCGCATCGTGGCCATCTACGACCACGCGCTGCCCAACCCGCAGGACGGTTCCACCTTTCATGACCTCACCGGAAAAATTCTCGCGCCGGGTCTCATCGATGTGCACGTACACGGGATGATGGGCATCGATACTAACGAGGCGAGCGTGGAGGATTTTCAACGCCTTTCCGGCGAGGCGGCGAAGCATGGCATCACTGCGCTCTGCCCCACCAGCGTCGCCTGTGCCGCCGGGCAGTTAAGTACCGTGCTCCACAACCTCCAGGCCGCGCGCACGCAGGGGTTACCCGGCGCGCGTTTGCTAGGCCTGCATATGGAGAGCAATTTCATCAGCCCGGAGTACAAAGGCGCGCAGCCACCCACGGCCATTTTCTCGCCGGACGACACGCAGGCGTGGCCAACTCGCACGCTCATTGATGAATACGCCCGCGAGATCGCCATCGTCACCGTCGCGCCCGAGGTTCCTGGCGTATTGGACCTGATTCCCTGGCTATGCGAACGTGATATTCGCGTGTCTCTCGGACACTCCGCCGCGAACTACGAGCAGGCGGTCGCCGGTTTCGACGCGGGGGCCACGCACGTGACGCACCTGTTCAACGCCATGCCGCCGCTCCATCACCGCGCCCCCGGCCTCGTCGGGGCGGCGCTGGAGCGCGATGACGTCTACACCGAAATCATCTGCGATGGCATGCACGTGCATCCCGCCGTGCTCTCCACCGTCTTTACCGCCAAAGGCGCCGAGCGCGTGATGGTGATCTCCGACGCGCTGCGCGGCGCGGGGTTGCCGACAGGCGGCGAGTTCACCTTGGGTGGGCAGCACATCACCGTGCAGGATGGCGTGGCGCGTCTCGACAACGGCACCATCGCCGGCAGCATCACCACCATGGACAGCATCGTGCGCCTGCTCGTCGCGCAGATTGGTTGGGATTTGGGCGAAGCGGTGCTCATGGCCGCGACGACCCCGGCAGACGGCCTCGGCCTGCCGCAACTCGGCCGCCTCGCCCCCGGCGCCCTCGCCGACCTCGTCGTCTTCGATGCCGCCTTGGAGGTAACGACGACCTACGTCAATGGGCGCGTGGTGTATCAGCGGTAAGTCGATAGGATAATACATGCGTGCATTGTTGATGTGTGTGCTACTGCTGTGCGTCGGCCCGCTCTTTGCGGCGCACGCCGAATCAGATGCGCTGGCAAAAGATCCCATCACCGGGCTCACTGCCGAGAAAGCGGTGGAGCTTGGCGCAAATAGATTTGTCGACCTGTATGGGGAGAAAACGCAGGATGAGACAACTATTGGCATGTGCGGAGCTGCGCTGACCTATGCGCAGCTCCGCCGCTATATCAATGATTGTGCGACTGTCAAACGTACAAAGAAACAACAAGCGCTGATCATGACCGTTCGGAGTTGCTGCATCGAGATCATGACGGCATACATCAACGTCGACGAAGCGAGTAGTGGCGGCGGGACCATACATAGGGTTGAATGGGCTTCCGGCATGATCGAGGTCGAAACAACGCTTGGGAAGGTCATCCTCTCCATGGAAAAGCCCAAGCCCGATCCGCAAGGAAGACGAGCGGCGGCAAAGATCTTCACTGCGCTGATCGCCAATCTGCATAAGCTGCCAACAGCGTATGCAGATGATCCTGAATCACGTAATAGTTGGCGAGAACAGCATGATGAGGCCATGAGACAGTTGCGAGCAGCACTTCCAAAGTTGTATCGTCTTTTACAGGCCCTGCCGGATAATAGTTGCAGTTCTCTCGCACGGTTCACCAGTGCGGCGAGCAAAGTGGTCGAGTAGTCGGTCTCTTCCGACTTTTTTGTGTCTATGTATCACTGCACCCTCGTGAGCAAACACTGTCCGGGATTCCAGGGATGATCCGAGCATGATCTCAAGGCTGGCCTGAAGTCCTTGTCGCACGAGCCGCACGAAGTTCCGGCAATCCACCCAGTGGTTGGCCGCCACCGCGAGCCCCTGTCCGCGCTGTGGCCGACGATGCCGGCCACACGGCGCGGGCACTACGCCTATTACGGCGTGCCCGGCAATGCGCGGGGGAGCCCCAGCTAGGCCGTCCGTCCGTTCTGCGGCCGACGCGTCAGTTCGGTGAACGGACCAGCAGGCAAAACCAGAGGGGGACTCCCTACTCGACCCGTCCCCTGTTGTGTCCAACCCAGCTACCCCGGTCTTTTTCAAGCGCAGCGAGACCAAAAACTAAGGGGCCACCGACGCAGAGAGGATCATCATCCATACGCATCCTCTCCCGCGTGGGTGGCCCACCTTAGGGTGTGTGCCGTCCATGGCCTGTCGCATCCCTGCGATTGGCGCATCCATGCTTCATCCACAGAGCAGTATACGGGTGCAGTATTACGTGGCGATGACAGTTATATAACAAAACTGTGCACTTTTCGGGCCGCTTGTCGGAACTCCTCAGCAATCGCGCCACAGTACACCTGCTATTAGTTCCTTGTCAGTCATATTCGGCACGAGTTGTGCCGAATATGACTGACAAGGAACGTATGAAAACCAAGAATCTAACCCGGCCCATATCTGCAGATACCTACCAGGAAGACGAGCGTTGTGCGGAGAGCAATGGTAACTTTTTGGTTCCGGCTAGGCCGGATTAGGTATGCTCCACTCTGCACGCGGTGGCGGATACTGTAAAACTGATGCTAACGGACGGCGACCATGCGTTGTATGGCCCGCCGTGCGCGCTCGGCTACCGATGCGGGCACTTCCACTGGGGTCTGCAGGTCCTGTAGCGACCAGAGTATCTTTTCCAGCGTGGTCTTCTTCATGTTCGGGCAGGTGGCCACCGGCGCGATATGATAGAACTGCTTGGTGGGGTTCTCCTGACGCAGGCGGTGGAGCATGCCTTCCTCGGTGGCAACGATAAATGCTGTGGCTGCGCTCTCTCGGGCAACGCGCACCATGCCGCCGGTGCTCACCACGTGGTCGCCCATCTCCAGCAGCTCCATGGGACATTCGGGGTGGATCATCACCTCGGCGTGCGGGTAGGCGGCGCGCATGGCGGTGATGTGTTCCGCGAGAATACGGTTGTGCGTGGGACAAAAGCCGTCCCACAGGATGAGCGATTTATTCGTGTGGCGCTGCACCCACGCGCCGAGGCACTGGTCCGGCGCAAAGATGACGGTGTCGCCCTCCAGGCTGTTCACCACCGCGACGGCGTTCGCCGAGGTACAGGTGATGTCGCACTCGGCCTTCACGGCGGCGGAGGAATTCACGTAGCAGACCACGGGCACGCCCGGATGGCGCGCCTTCAACGCGCGCAGTCCTTCGGGGGTCACCATGTCGGCCATGGGACAACCCGCCTGCGCGTCGGGCAGCAGCACCATTTTCTCCGGGGCGAGCAGCTTCGCCGTTTCCGCCATGAAATCGACGCTGCAAAAGAGGATGACGTCATATTGCGGCAACTGCGCCGCCTTCAGACTCAGCTCCAACGAATCGCCCACATAGTCGGCGATATCCTGTACCTCCGGGCGCTGGTAATTATGCGCCAGGATGACGGCATTACGCTGCGCTTTCCAGCGGGCGATTTCGGCAATAAGTTCGGCGGTGTCGTGCGATGTATCTACCATGGTATACCTCGATCAATACCTGTATTGTACACGGTTTCCATGGCGCGAAACAAGGCGGATCGGCGGTGAGGTTCTCTCGTGCGGCTATGATCTGACGACCAATGTCCCGGCGATCATGTCGTGCAAGGCCTGCTTTTCCTCGGTGAACCCGGCCATAATATAGCCGATATTTAAGATAAGTCCGGAGACTATCTTGCCCAACTGCCGGCCAACCGCACGCACAAAGGAAATCTGGTTTCCATCAAGGTCCGTGACTTTCAGCCCCAGCGCCATCTTGCCCGGCGTGGCTTGCAGCGCGGAACTCTCCAGTAGTGTGAAGTAGAGGAAGGGAATGATCGTACCGGCAAACTGCCACAAAACCAGGTGACTGCCGACATTCTCGCTACTCCCCATCCTGATCTGACTGCCCAGATAAAACGCAGGAAGAACCATGATAATCACCAGGATGACCGAGTCGATAATGGCCGCGACGAGGCGCAACCAGAATCCGGCATTTTCCGCACCGGCCAAGCCCTGCTGGCGGACGGGGTGATTAGTGGTGGGACGCGGCGTTGGCGGAATCCCGGTCGCACGTGGTGCAGGTCGATGTGCCGAGCCCGTGGAGGGAGCGGGCAATGGAGAGGCGGAAGGGCGGTTGATCACTTCACCGCACATGCCGCACAGTCGGGCATCATCCCCGTTGTGCTCACCGCACTTGGGGCAAGTCATCGGCATAATGAAAGCCTCCTGATCCAGATGGACGAGACCACAATTCAGTCTGAAGAATGGCTCACTATAGCGAGCGGAGAAATGCCTGTCAATACTGGCAGATAAGCAGGAACCCCTGTGGTGACAGAGAAACCTGAATTGGGCAGAAACACTCCCACGCGCAACAGTAGAGAGGGGAATGAGATGACGCATCACGAACGCATCGCGCGCATTTATGCCGGGCAGCCGGCGGACCGCCCGGGGTTCTGGCTGGGGCACCCGCACCCGGAGACATTGGCGAAGCTACTGGAGCGCTTCGGGGTCGCCGATGAAGAGACGCTGCGCCGAACCATTGATGATGATTGTCGCACGAACTCCGCAGAAGGCGCCTACTGCCACCCGGAAGGTCGCCCGATCTTCGATGTACGGTATGGCAATACCCGCAAAGTGAGCCATGGCGACCCGGGGTGCTTCGCCGAGTGCGAAGACGTCGCGATGGTGGAGGATTATCCCTGGCCGGATGCCAAGTACCTGGACTTCTCGTCGCTACGCGCACGTGTGGAGGCGGGGGGCGATTGCTGGCGTCTCGGTGGCACCTGGGGTTGCTTTTTTCATAATGTCGCCGACTTTTTCGGGATGGAAAACTACTTCATGAAGATGTACACCGATCCCGAGGTTGTGCACGCGGTGACCCGCCGTGTCGTCGATTTCTACCTGGCGACCAACCGCCGTTTGTTCTCCGAGGAAAGCGACCTGGTGGATGCCTTCTTCTTCGGCAACGATTTCGGCACGCAGGAAGACCTGCTCATCAGCCCGGAACTCTTCAAAGAGTTCGTGCTGCCCTACTTCAAGGAACTCATTGCCCTCGCCAAATCGTTCGGTAAACCGACGCAACTCCACTCTTGCGGCGCCATCGCCAAGGTGATTCCCTGGCTCATCGACGCGGGCATGGACGCGCTGCACCCGCTGCAGGCCAAGGCGAAAGGGATGGATGCCGTCTCGCTCGCGCGGGACTTTAAGGGCAAAATCGTCTTCGTCGGCGGCGTCGATACCCAGGAACTGCTCTGGCGCGGCACGCCGCAACAGGTGAAAGACGAGGTAGCACGCCTGCGCGACATCTTCGGCGAGCGCTGGATCATTTCTCCGAGCCATGAAGTACTCATGCCGGAAGTGCCGGTAGAAAATATCGTCGCGCTCTGCGAAGCGGCGACGGGCAAAGATTTTTCCTGAACGGAAAGCGCTGACAGTCAAAGCCCGGTGTGGGAGTTCCGCACCGGGTGTCCTGGTTGCACTATGGCGTTGCCTGACGGTGCTGTTGCGTAAGTCCGTAGCACTGTCTGGAAGCCGATGCAGGGCCGCGTGCCGCGAGATACAGGTCCGGGGATGTACTATCGAGAGGCTGAGCGCGACTGCGGTCGGCTTCCAAACGGTGCTAAGGACTTTTGGCCAGCCTCGTGACAGCAGCACTGTTAGGTGGGGCTGATGTCAACAGCACTGTTTGGAAGCCGCTGGAGGGCCGCAGCCCGGAGTCGCGCTCAGCGTGCCGCGAGATGCAGGACCGGGGATGTACTGTCGGGAGGCTGAGCGCGACGGACGTCGGCTTCCAAACGGTGCTGGAGTTCCACCGCTTTTGCAGGAGAGTCTCGTTTGCTTCCATAGTGTAACCGGCGCACCCGGTTTGGGACTTCCACACCGTGCTGGAAACTACCACCCGCTCTCACTGGGCGTCCCATGCAAAAGATGCCGACCTGAAGCTTATGGAGGCGCTGCCGTTTCATGCGATTCAGAGCATGGTAAGATAGCCCTATGTGCACCGTACGCCACACGTTCGCCGCCCTTTGTCTGCTGGTACTCACGCTCTCTGCAACCGCCGTGGGCGTGCGCACGTTTTCGCAGCCTATCACGCTGGCAGGCAAATCCTGTCACGTCGAAGGCGTGGTCATCGATCTGCGTGATCCGAAAACCTCCCTCAAAGTGGGTTTGGCCTGGGGGCATGTCGGGCGCACGGAGTCGCTGGCGGGCATCGCGGCGCGCTACGGCGCGGTCGCGGCCATCAACGGCTCCTTCTTTGACGCCTACACCAAAGACGCGATCAAGAATCCGGATATGTCGCTCATCTCCGGCGGGCAGCTCATCTTCAAAAGTGGCCTGGGCAGCCTGTTGGGGTTCGACGCCGATAACACGCCACACCTCGGGATTGTCCGTCACCGCCTGCAGGGGACATACCGATCTGCCTACGGCACGACGCAGGACTGGTTTGCTTACTGGCTGAACCGCAAGCCGACCGCCGCCACCAGCATCACCCTGTTCGACCGGCAATGGGGAGACGTCGTGGAGCCGTGGGGCGGCACGTCGGTGGTGGTGGAACAGGATACCGTCACGGCGGTGAGCCGGCAGACCGTGTCAATCCCCGCGCAGGGGTATGTGCTCCATTTCCGTGGTGAAGCCGCCCAGTTGGCGCACTTCACCGTCGGCCGCAAGTTGCGCTGGTCGCCGCAACGCACGGTCGAAGGCGGCGACGACGCGGCATGGACGCGCGTGCAGGAGGCTATCGGCGCCGGGCCGCGCGTGCTGGTGCACGGCACGCCGGTCTTCAATCCACTGGCGGAAGGCTTCAGCGATCCGAAGATCCTGCAACAATCCGGCATGCGCTCGGCGGCGGGGTATACCGCGGACGGGAAGCTCTACCTCATCACCACCTGCATCGCCCGCGTCAGCGATCTGGGGCGCATCCTCAAATCATTCGGCTGTGTTGAGGGCATCAACCTCGATGGCGGCGCGTCCAGCGGACTTTGGTATCGTGGACGGTATCTCACCAAACCGGGACGTGCGATCAGCAACGCGCTATTGGTGCTGGAGAAGTAGCAGCGGGTTTACTTCTACGGCGATTTTTGGCACTATTGAGCTATGCCATACCGCGTAGGGATTGACGTCGGGGGAACCTTCACTCACGCCGTCGCCATTGATGCCGAAACTTTGCACGTGACCTATCAGGCCAAAGTGCCGACCACCCACCGCGCCGAGGAAGGCGTGGCGCTGGGCGTGGCGCAGTCACTGCGCGCCCTGCTCGATGCGGGCGTGCGTCCGCACGAGGTTACCTTCATCGCACATTCCACCACGCAGGCGACTAACGCGCTGCTGGAGGGCGACGTCAGCCAGGTGGGCGTGCTCGGCATGGCGCATGGCGCGGACGCGCTGAAGGCGCGCAAGGACACCGATATTGGCCGCTTGGAGGTCGCGCCGGGCCGCTTCCTGGACACGGCGCATACCTTCCTCGACGCCAATGACGCGACGCCGGAGCGTATACGCGTTGCGGTCGAGGCGTTGCGCGCACAGGGCGCGCAGGTGATCGTCGCCGCTGAAGCCTTCGGGGTGGATGACCCGACGAAGGAACGGCGGGTGCTCGATGTCTGCGCGGAACTCGGCCTGCCCGCCACCGCCAGCCATGAAGTGTCGGGCCTGTACGGCCTGCGCACGCGCACGCGCACGGCGGTGGTGAATGCGAGTATCCTGCCGAAAATGATGCAGACGGCGGAGATGACCGCCCGTGCGGTGGCGCAGGCGGGCATTACCGCGCCGCTGATGATTATGCGCAGTGACGGCGGCGTGATGAGCATCGACGAAGTGCGCCGCCGCCCCATCCTCACCATCCTCTCCGGTCCGGCGGCGGGCGTGGCAGCCGCGCTCATGTACGCGCGTATCAGCGACGGCATCTTCGTGGAAGTGGGCGGCACCTCCAGCGACATTACCTGCATCCGCAATGGACAGGCGAGCGTGCAGAGCGCCACCATCGGCGGGCATAAACTCTTTCTGCGCACGCTCGATGTCCGCACCATCGGCCTGGCCGGCGGCAGCATGATTCGCCTGCACGACGGCCACGTACTCGGCGTCGGGCCGCGCAGCGCCCACCTCGCCGGGCTCGCCTATAGTTGTTTCGCCCCGCATCAGGGCTCCTATCACCTCGCCGCCACGCGCCCCTTGCCAAACGATCCGGATGATTTTGCCGTCGCCACTGCGGAGGACGGCACGCAACTGGCGCTGACCATGACCTGCGCCGCGAACGCGTCGGGCTTGGTGCCCGTAGGCGACTACGCGCAGGGCGATGGTACGCTCGCCGCCTCATTGCTCGCGGAAGGGCTGCGCGCCACGCCGGAGGCGGCGGTCGATACCGTGTTGCGGACCGGGTGTGCACTGGCGGTGGGCACGGTGGAGAGCCTGTTGGACGACTACCAGCTTCGTCGTGAACACGTCACGCTCATCGGCGGCGGCGGCGGCGCGGGGGCGGTGGTGCCGTACACGGGGAAGATGATGGCGCTCCCCTGGCGCATTGCCGAGAACGCCCCAGTCATTTCCGCCATCGGCGTGGCGCTGGCGCTGGTGCGCGATGTGGTGGAGCGGACCATTCCCAATCCGAGCAAGGACGACTTGCTGCGCGTGCGCCGCGAGGCCATCGACGCGGTGGTGCGCGTCGGCGCGAACCCGGAAACGGTGGAAGTGCTGGTAGAGGTGGACCCGCAGCACCAGGTGGTGCGCGCGACGGCGACGGGCGCCACTGAACTGCGCACGCGCGATCTGTCGGCGGGCGCGGTGGATGACGCCGCCCGCCACGCGGCTGCCGCCCGCTCGCTCGATGTGGAAGCATCCGCTATCCGAGAGCTCGCCCGCGCGCCGCATTACCTGGCGCTCGGCAGCGAGAAGGTGACGAAAAAACTCTTCGGCCTGATGAAAACGCGCCGCACGCCGCTCCGCCTGGTCGATCGGGATGGGGTGATCCGCCTGCAACTGGCGCATGGCGATGCGGAAACGTGTCCGGCGGCCTCGGCCACGACACGCCTACGTGAGATGATCGTCGGGCATGCGCATTATGATGACGGCGGTGAACGCTTGCCTGCGGTATTTCTGGTAGCGGGGCCGCGCGTCATCAATCTCTCCGGCTTGCTCTCAACCGAGCAGGTGCTCTCCCTGGCCGATGCGGAACTGCAACACCTGCCGGGCGATGAGCCCGTCATGCTGCTGGTGGGCCAGCAATAGGAGCGGGAACGACGGGGGAAAACGGAAACACACGAAACGAGGATGAGGGCTGCGACGGATCGTTACGCCGTTTTGATCGGTTTTGCCGGTGTGGTCCACATGCAGTCCAGGCAATGCACGATGTCCCCTTCGTGGCGCAATGAGCGTAGGCTATGGCAGGAGGGGCAGACCGTGACCATCTCACTGAAACTCTCACGAAGGTCCGTATGTGGGTTGTGCACCACGCCAAGGTGGATCTTCTCGGAAAAACGCGCTAAATGTTTCATCTGCCCGCCCCCTTGTTCCCTGTGGATACCACGCATGGAAAACCGCAGTATTTCCCAAAGTCTACCCCCGATGCCGGAACCGCATGTTGTGGTCAGACGACAAATAGAACGCGCATGGTCGTCATTGCTTTCCCCATCCACCAAACGATGATGGCGGCACATGCAAGAGAGTCGGCGCTTGGCCCTTACCGGGCCGCGTGACGCGTTTTTCCTTGCGACGCCTCCTTTGGTATGGTATAGTTTTGGTGTTTGTTTGCGATGGAGGAGAGATACGGTGACGAACCGGGTGCTACCGACGACCTATGAGCCTCGCGATGTCGAGGAAAAATGGATGAACTTCTGGCTCGAGCAGGGGTATTTTCGCGCGCGCGTGAACCCGGACAAAGAGCCGTTCTGCATCACGATTCCGCCCCCGAACGTTACCGGCGAACTCCATATGGGGCACGCGTTGCAGCATGCGATCCACGATGCGATCATTCGCTGGCAGCGCATGCTGGGGAAAGAGACGCTCTGTCTGCCCGGCACGGACCACGCCGGCATCGCCACGCAGATGAAGGTGGAGCGCCAGCTCGCCGACGAGGGCTTGACCAAGTACGACCTGGGGCGCGAAAAGTTTTTGGAGCGCATGTGGCAGTGGAAAGAACACTACGGTGGCGCGATTTTGCGCCAGCTACGCCGCTTCGGCGCGTCCTATGATTGGGATCGCGAGCGCTTCACGCTCGATGCCGGCTATACCAAGGCCGTGCGCACCGCCTTTACCCATCTGTATAACAAAGGCCTGATTTACCGTGGCACGCGCATCATCAACTGGTGCCCCAGTTGCGAAACGGCCATCTCCGACCTGGAAGTGGAACACGAGGAGCGCCGCGGCAACCTCTGGCATTTCCGCTACCCCTTCGCGGACGGCAGCGGCAGCGTGGTGGTGGCGACGACGCGCCCGGAAACGATGCTCGGCGACACCGCCGTCGCGGTGAACCCGGATGACGCGCGCTACGCCGGCATGGTCGGCAAGATGGTACGCCTGCCGTTGATGAACCGCGAAATCCCGGTCATCGCCGACAGCTACGTGGACCCCGCCTTCGGCACCGGCGCGGTGAAAGTCACGCCCGCGCATGACCCGAACGACGCCGAGATGGGCCTGCGCCATCACCTGGACGCCCCCATCGTCATCGGTAAAAATGGGAGCATGACGGACGAGGCGGGTCCCTTTGCCGGGCTCGACCGCTACGAGGCGCGCACCGCCGTGGTGGCCGCGCTGCAAGAACTCGGGCTGCTGGTGAAGATTGACGAGCACGTGCACTCCGTGGGCATGTGTGAGCGCTGTAGTTCGACCATCGAGCCGTTGCTCTCCGAGCAGTGGTTCGTGAAGATGGAGCCGCTGGCCGCTCACGCGCTGAAAGCGGTTCGCGAAGAGCTGGTGGCCTACCAGCCGGAACGTTTTGCCCGCTACAGTGAGGAGTGGATGGAGAACATCCGCGACTGGTGCATCTCGCGCCAACTCTGGTGGGGGCACCGCATTCCCGTCTACACCTGCGAGGCCTGCCACGAAGAGTTCGCCGTAGTCGAGACGCCGCAGAGCTGTCCGAAGTGCGGCAGCGCCAAGCTCGAACAGGATCTCAATGTGCTGGATACCTGGTTCAGTTCCGCGCTGTGGCCCTTCGCCACGCTGGGCTGGCCCGAGCGCACGCCGGACCTGGAATATTTTTACCCCACCAACCTGATGATCACCGGCCGCGACATCCTCTACCTCTGGGTGGCGCGCATGATCTTCAGCGGCATGGAATACCTGCCGGAGTTCCCGACCGAGGGCATTCCGTTCCGCCATGTGTTTGTCCACCCGACGGTGCAGAACTACGAAGGCAAGCGCATGTCGAAATCGCTCGGTACCGGCGTGGACCCGCTGGAACTGATGGACAAGTACGGCACCGACGCCACGCGCTACGGACTCTGCGGCATGGCGACGGCCACGCAAGACGTGCGCCTGCAGGAAGAGCGGACACCCATCCCATTCGGCGATCCGGAATGGAATCCTGACAAGCCGTTCACGCGCTCCTTCCCCTTCTTCGTACAGGGGCGCAACTTCGCCACGAAAATTTGGAACGCCAGCCGCTTCGTGCTCATGAACCTGCAGGACGACACCGAGGCCATCCCCGCGACACGCACGCTGGCCGACACCTGGATCCTCTCGCGCTACACCGCGGCGGTGGAGAGCGTCACGCAGGCGCTGGAATCCTACCGCCTCGACCTGGCGTCACAGACGCTCTACGAGTTCTTTTGGAATGAATTGTGCGATTGGTACCTGGAGATGGCCAAACCGGCGCTGCGCAGTGAAGACCTGGCGGTGGCCAATGCCACGCGCAGCACGCTCGCCTATGTGCTGGAGAACACCCTGCGCTTGATGCACCCGTTCATGCCCTTCATCACCGAGGAAATTTGGCAGCAATTGCCGCATGCGGCGGGCGCGCGGGAGAGCATCATGATCTCCGCCTGGCCGACCGCCGACGCGGCGCTGCGCCACAGCGAAGTCGAAGAGCACATGGCGTTACTCATGGAGGTCATCGGCGCCGTGCGCAAGCAGCGCGCCGACCAGGGCATCAACCCCACGCAAAAAGTCGACATCCGCATCGTGACCGACCACGCGACGGCGCGCACGCTGCTGGCGGAGAACCAAGCGATCCTGCTCGGCCTCACGCGCGGCGAGACGGTAACGTATGCCGACGTCGCGGGCGAAACCTCCGGCGAGACCATCTACTGGCACGAAGCGCCCATCGGCGTCACCATCTCGCGCGAAATGTCCCCCGAGGAGATCGCCAAAGAGATCGAAAAGCTGAAACGCGACCTGCAAAAATTGATCACCGACGCGCAAAAACTGGCAGAACGCCTGGATAACCCGAACTTCACCGCCAAAGCCCCCCCGGCTGTGGTAGAAAAAGGGCGCGCCGACCTCGCGGAATTCGCGCACCGGCGGGCGAGTTTGGAAGAGCGGTTGCAGATGCTGCAAGGGTAACGGCTCTGGCAGTAAATAACTAGCATTCAGCCAGCGTAATCACGCTGGCTGAATGCTAGCAGCCTGATGCACAAGGCCGAGGGCACGTCTAGCGGCCGCTTTTTCCGCCCATCGTCCGCAGATTGCTGACGAGTATAGGTCCTCGATACGCGACAGCAATCTGCGAACGACGGACAAAAAAAGCGACTCACTATCCGACCGCTCGGACTTGAGCATCAGACTGCTAGTGTGCACCACCAAGGTGTTACTTCATTATTGCAGCTTCGGTAGCCACATGACCAGCCAATGTCGCGACGAACGATTTCAAGCCAGTCAATTCTGACAACCCCGCGTATTCCCCAGAGGTAATGGCGCTTCGAGGGGATAGCAGGACAGCCGCCGAAGTGTAAAGCTGTTCTTGTATGAGCTTGCGGCATAAGAGGTTATACCGGTCGGCGTACGACGCACCATTGAATTCTGGGAAGACGGTAAAATTCGGAGATGAATCACGTACGGGTGTACGCGTGCCTGGGCAATCCTCTAACAACATCAGCCAGCCTACGAATGGTCGAGGTTGCTCCCCGAATGCTCCTTCACGATAGGCCGTCCAGAGGTCTACCGCTGTGCCAATCGCTTCTTCCGTCCGATTGTTGAAGTTATTCCCGAATGAAGGCCCAACTTGGCTTTTTAATTCAATGGCAGCAACCAGCCGTCCGTGATTAAGCACCAGCATATCCCATAATTTGGTGGGACGAAAATATCCGGGAAGGGTGAGAGCGCAACGTTTTAAGTGGATCTCCGCGTTAGCCAACCCATTGTCCCGCACAATGTCACCCAGTAAGCCCAAAAAGTCATCCATGTTTTTTCCGGCAGTTACACCGGAGCGTTCACCCTGATCAATTTTGCCGCTTACTTGCTGTTTTTGCCGTGCGTCTTCCCGTGTACCCCAAAATGACCTCACGGCATTATGGGATTTTATCTCATATGCGGAAAGATTGATGCTCATGCTAATTCCTCAGGACACATGCCATGCAATACGATTTGCTCCTTCTTTGTAAATTGATATAAAGCACTGACGGCCTCATTGCAAGCAACGATGTCTCCCGATGCTGCGGCATCATGTAAGGCCTTCCGTGTCATATCACAGACATCGCGCCACCGTGGTAGTCGGATACGGCGTAAATATTGCGCTTGAAATCGCATATATCCGCCGCGCATCTGGGTGGAATAGGCCGCGACGAACAGTCGAGCGATTCCAGAACGTAACACGGCTTGTAATGCAAATATATCCCATTCATCCGATATGATGTAGTAAAGGTTGTGATGGGGATAGAATCGCCCAGCCTCGTATACGACATTTGCATCGCCTTTGATATCGGGGATTAGTAGTTTAGGACGCGCCTTTAACGCCGGATCAATTCGATCAATCGTGCGGTACCAGCCGCCCGGATTCTTTTCAGCACAATGACGCTTCTTGATAGTCTCAGCATGTTGCATAAAGAATTGGGAAAGCCGGGGGTATTCGGTCAGACTCACCAATGAGCCATCTTCGCGAAACGGGTTGATCACCCCTAATCCTCGCCACTCGACACGACCGCGCGCAATGTCTTTCGTAGTCACGAGGGGCAGCTTTCGATCGGACTCAACATCCAGCATGTCATACGAGCCAATGTACACTTTGTCCGCGCCAGTGGCGACCCCGATGCCAACGATACAGCCGGCCTCTTCCAAGGTAGGATAGTTCGCCTCGAGACGGCGGACAATCTCTAGGTGTTGAAACGCATGCAAAATCCAAGGTTCATCGTGATTTACGACGTTGGTGACTTCCACAATATCAGCGCCAGACGGATTGCAAGCGGCGGACATTGCATGGGCAAGTTTCGTCAGCGTCACCCGCTCAATTTGCGGTCGCTTCGTCACGCGTGTGGGCCCAGGCGGTTCACGTCGTATAATCGTGATGGCGGGATAGGCAATCACGTCAGACTGAAATGCCGGGGTATCCACCATGTCGATATAGGCGGCTAGATGATAATGCCGGGCGACTAACGCGCGTAGCGGACCACCATACTTATTTTTCATCCACCGGTCCGAACAGATGAAGCCCAACACGCCACCCAACGCCAAGCTGCGTAAGCATCGTTCGATAAACGGCACATAAAGGTCCGCGCGATCATAGAGCGTATGATAGCGCGCACGATATTCAGCTAATAACCGTTCGGGAATGCGTTCTTGTCGGACATAGGGAGGATTGCCGACCGCATGGGTGAATCCTTGTGGCAAATCGGTGAGCAAGAAGTCATCTCGAAGAAGCCAAGCGTCGAGCAGCCGTGTCGCTACTTCATCCGGGATCTGATGCTGTAGCAAGACAGTCAGCAGGCGCGTTCGCGCCTGTAAGACACTCTCCTTGTGGAGTTCAACGCCTCGGATTGCTCCAGATAATGCTATCACCGGATCGTGAGGCGATGACTGGTGAGCATGATAGGCGTTCAAGAGCCGTTCAACTATGGGGATAAGGAAGTCGCCATGACCGAATGAGGGTTCGAGAATACGGTAATGATGTAACGGACGATCAACGGTGTAGCCTACCAAATCGAGGATAAAATCAACGACTTCACGTCGCGTAAAGATGGCTCCACGCTCTTCTATTCCACCCTCTGTAGCAGGATGAAACGCCTCGATATCATTAAAAATCGGCAACGCCACCTGATAGGCCATAACTTAAAATACCATTTCTCATACGACAGGTCGATTTCTGAATCATGCCGTTACTATTATAGCGCAAAGCACTTGGGTCAACCAGCAAACTAGCTTTCATAGTGGATATCTAAC
>DASXVL010000683.1:0-6439 GCA_036504255.1 Armatimonadota bacterium
ACGATGCGTGATGAGGTGATGAGGTGATTGCTATCAGGGGTCGATGGCTGTGTCATGTGAATTATCCTTTCAAATCAAAGTTCCATCGCCAATGTGGTTGCGACGACAAATAAGTCAGCGATCTCGGGTAACGGCGGATTCCATGTCCCGGTGTCCATCATGGTCCATATGACATGATAATCAGCTGCCACCGTCTGTCCAGCAGGCTTGGCGTAGATCTCGTCAGCGGTAGGACGACGGTACGCCTGCCGTGAGACTGACTGGTCGACCGAACATGACGCGATGTCACCAGCCTGCCGTTGCACCGTGGGAGGCTGATAGGAGGCCAGGATGTCATCCGTCATGCTCTCGATAGCCTGCATGAGTGCTGACTCTCCCAACTGCTCTACCGCCAAATCTTGAACTGCGTTGAACCGCTCCCGCATGACCTCCCAGCGAGACGCCGGTAACTGCTTGCGGCCATACCGTGCCCGAGCATCCGCCATTTTGTGCCGCAGCCACGCGAAGTATGTCGGGGATAGTCGGCGGTACAGTTTGCCAGCAATGATGGTGTCCTCTTCCTGGATGCCATTTTGCAGTGTTACTGCGGTTGTTACCCCGTATACTACCGAATCAGTAACAGAGAGATCGGTCGCCACATACCAACTTTGAGCGTGAATTGTCATTTTTTGAATCCTTTTGTTTGCGAACATATGCTACTTTGTTACAGATTTACAGGTGTTACCAGATTTGTATGTGCCCCTATAGGTGTATAAAAAATAAAAAATTGGTAAAAGCGACTTTTTTATTTTTTCTCCCGCTATGTGAGGCACTAATAAATATGTAATCATGTAAATATGTAACATTTTTCTAAAAATCAATCTTCAATATCTTTATTTAGCTTCTTTTTGATCTCAATTTTCAATCTTTTGGCATCCAGAGCCCAAGCCCGACATGTTCCACCTTCATCCTTTGAACGAGTAACAATCTGCAAACTTGTTACATCTCGGTCCACTAGCCAGCCATCTTCGGCCAATTGCTTACCAATCGCCTGTGCACTCCATTGCATGCCGTTTCCGTCGGAGCGCTTGCGTAAATCTTGAATTTCAGCCAGGACAGACGAACTGTATAAATTAACGCTTCCCCGACGGACATCGTAATGTCCGATGGTTTTGGCGGTATGGTCTGGCGTTAATCCTAAATCGCCATCCTTATCAGCAATTGCCACGCGTCCTGTCACCAGTAATTCGGCCAGCGTGTCAATAAACTGCGCAGACGGTCGGATATCATTGACGGTGGCCAGCATGCCGCGGCAGAGATTCTGCAGGATCAGGCGATGCTCAATGAGCGGGTCGAACTGCGCGACCTGCTCGATATCGATATCCAGTGACCAGCAGAAGGTCTGGAAGGCCTCCATAGTGAGCGTCTGCAAAGCTGCGGACGACGCCAGGCGCACCGTATTGTCCCCGGTGAGGCGCTCACGGGCGAAGAACGCCACATAAGCACCTCTGGCGTCTTCCGCGCGTCGTAGCCAGTCGTCGGGCTCCTGCCGCTGCCACCAGGCGATGAAGCGCGGCATGACACATGGGTAGTTGGACATCTGCGCAAGACACCGGGCGTACTGGTCACGTGTGTCGCCATCGCTGGTAAACTCGACAATGAGCGAGCGGGCCAGCGCTGATGTCTCGGTGTAAGGCATATCCTCGCCGGTGACCATGAGCATGTTACGGATCGGTTCCTGCGTGATATTCTTGGCGCCCTGGGTCGCCCGCCCGCGGCCCTGCAAGTCGGCATAGTCGTTCAACATATTGACGGCACTCTGGTACTGCCCTTGCAGCCGGTGGCGCTTAAAGTCATCGATCAGCCAGAGCCCTCCGCGACACTTTGCGGCTTGCTGTCGGTTCATTAGCGGCGTGGAGGCCCAGGAGGCCAGGCGTTCCTTAGTGCCAAAGTTTCCCCACAAGCATTGCATCAGCCGCGCGGTCTCGGTCTTGCCCTTGCCGGATGATCCGGTAACAAACAGGATATACGGGCTAAAGGCTTGCTGCTGTAGCGTGGAGCCAAACAAGAGCGGTCCGGCGAATGCATGCGCGAACATGGGCAAGGTGACACGGAGAGGCTGCAGGCGCCACAGGTCGGTAATGAGATGCGTGACCGTCTCGCGCACCGTGGCATCATCCGCCGGCAAAAGATCCAGGTATCGGGCCTTGGGGTAATCGGCCCCAATTTCGACACGGGCTCCGGTATCGGTTGTCTGCGTGATCTCGCCATTATGGATAGTCAACGTGGGTGAGAGGAACCCCTTCGTTGGGTGGTGGCCGAAGAATGAGAAGATCCGCTCACGTGGCAACTCGCCGCTGACGGCCGCGGAGATGATGCGAATGTCGTCCAGGTCATTCGTGGTATAGAGCGCCTGGGTCCCGGCCGTTGCCGTGATGCGCTTGGACAGTTCGGTATTGGATCCCCACGCGCTCGATTCGATCTGAAAGGCGCGCGTGAACGTATCGCCGAGCATCTGCCCACGCAACGCGCGTTCAGCGACCGTGCTACCATCGGCATGGCGCTCCCCATCATCGACAAAGCGCTCGGCCTCAAATTTGATATGAAAATTTGCCGCCTGGTGCTCGGACGTAACTTTGCCGGCGGCGGTATCCCGTGATGATTCCCGGATGATGCGGTTATTGGCTAAATAGTAGGTACGGTTGCCATTAACGAGGACCGGGTCACCATAACCGGTCGTGTCGCGTTGTGCTTCACGTCGCTCCTCCAGTACCGCAAGACCGGCGTCCCGCAGGGCCGCGCGTAGGTCAGTCTTGCCGATGTCCGGTAATCGTTGGTGAATCGCCGTAATCAGCCGGGTATGCGTCGTTTTAGGCAGAGGGGCAATCTGTTGCAGAATGGCATCTAGCCGTTCCTGGCGCTCCATGGCGGGCAGCGCAGGCGAGAGTGACGCAATGGCATATTCGAGCGGAGAAATGGACTGTGCGATCACCGACAAGAATTCCGCCGCGGTATGCCCGGACGTGAAGAACGAGGCGATGTCTTGCTTGGCCGCTTCCAGAAGGCGCTGTGCGTCCGCGCATTCTTCCGGAGATCGGTCTGTCAACAGGGTGGGAAGCAGGCGGATACCGACATCGCTGGTGATACCGTATTTTGCCCCCAACGCCTCCCTGGCGCTTAATTGCCCCGCATCTAGGGGTAAGGTGGCCACGCGGCAGGCAATGTGCGCTTGGTCCAATGCGCGCGCCGTATTGAGCGCCCCCTGCCAGCCGGCGCCGGATATTTCGTTATCCTGGCAGATAATGACTTCCTTCACGCCGGTCAGCCGCGGAATGATGCGTTCCCAGTCGTTATGACGGATATTGGTGGTGACAGGCGAGATGCACGGAATACCGCGAGCGAGCAACGCGATGCAATCGGTAATGCCCTCGGTAATGACCAGTTGCGCCGGCTTGCGCACGAGGATATCTTCACCAAAGAGCAGGTCATTCGCGATGCTCGGACAGACCCACGCGCGCTTTTCAGCGTCGTGCACGGGCAATTTCTTATACTTGCCCATCTCCCATTTGGAGTCTGGCGTCCAGGGCGTCTTGCGGCCAATGAAGTAGACCACATGCCCCCGGCTGACGTACGGGAACATCAGGCGATGGGCAAAAAAGGGACGTGGCGCCTCCTCATCTTCATCATTCGGCGTGAAGAGCCCGGACGATGATAACTCGCTCGCCGTAAAGTCCTGCTGGTAGAGATAGGCGCGCAGTCCGGAGAGGTCCGCATAGCCGACCTGATAGTGGTCGATCATGTCACGCGTGAAGGCGTATTTGTCCATGGCCCAGGCGAGCACCTGCGGATTGTCCAGCAATCGCGCATGATACCAGTCTGCCGCGGCTGTCAGCACAGCGCAGGCCCGTTGGTAGTCAGCCTGTTGTCGTTCAAGATCGATAATCGCCTCCTGGGTGAGGCCCACGTGCGCGAGGGGCGGCAGGCCCACCTTGGCCGCCAAGAAATCACGCGCCTCGCGGTGGGTGTCGCTCATGCGTCCGGCCAGTCCGTGGGTGGCTATGCCGTATTTGACGAACTCGACCAGTTGCAGCACGTCGCCCGAGACACCGCAGCCCCAACACCGGAAGAGTTGCGTATCAAGCTCGATGTGGAGCGACTTGCCGCTCACAGAGTGATGGTGTGGACAGTCGACATAGAGCACGCGCCGGTCCTCGCCGGTAATACGGGACGCAAGTAGTTCGCGTGCCACGCGGGCGATATCGATTTGCGTGAGCTGGTTATAGTACGATTTGGCATCCATCGGGGGTGTGGTGCTCATCGGTTATCCCTTCGTGGTAAACGCGCGGAGATCAACAAGATTGAAAAACGTTTTACGCTCACTGGTATCACGCCTGCGAATAGCGCGATCCATGCCGGCCGCGTCACCCAAGAGGATCGCTGCCCGCCGGGAGCGCGTGACGGCGGTATAGAGCAAGTTGCGGTAGAGCATGAATGACTGCGAGCGGTGCATAATCGCGATGACGACCGGGAATTCTGACCCTTGTGCTTTGTGTACCGTGGAGGCATAGGCCAGGACCAGATCATCCAGATCATCGCTCCCACGGTCGAGCGCCACCATGCGCCCGTCGAAATTGAAAATGAGGCGTTCGACGGTTTTGCCGTGTTGCTGTTCCGTGACAATATCGTCCACCATACCGATGGTGCCATTCATGAGGTCGAGATCATAGTTATTGCGTATCTGCATCACCTTGTCACCGCGGTAGAATGACGGGCGGCGCGTGACAGGTACCTCCGGGATCGTGAGACCATAGCGCTGCTGCTGAATCAACTGCTGGAGGAAGATATTGAGCGCGCGCGTTCCTAGTAGCCCCTTGTTCATCGGCGTCAGGATATGCACGTCATGCACGTTATCAACACCCATCTCCGGCAGTTTCTCGGTAACAATGACGCCCAGCGCCTCCATGACCGCACGCTCATCACGACAATCGTTCACCAGGTACCAGGGACGCAGCGTGCCGTTCTCACCCGGCGCCGTCTCGCGGATCTCGCCGCGCAGGATGGCGGTGCTGTTGTCCTTGAGCACGCCGGCTTGGCGTATCACCTGCTGCAAGACTGTCGTGGGGATGACATGACGGTTGAGCATATCCCGCAAAATGTTCCCCGGACCGACCGGAGGTAACTGGTTGGGGTCACCGACCAGTACCAGGCGGGTCCGCGTCCAGTCAATCGCATCGAGCACGCGCCGAAACAGATAGACATCGCACATGGAGATCTCATCCAGGATGACAATATCCACATCGAGGGGATTCTCGGCGCCGCGTTGCCAACCGAAGTGGGGATGATATTCGAGCAAGCGGTGAATGGTCTTGGCCTCAACACCGCAGAGCTCTTCCATGCGCTTTGCCGCCTTGCCGGTGGGAGCGGCCAGCGCGATCGTGCGCTCCAACGCATGGAACGCGCGATAAATCGCCGCAATGGTATACGACTTCCCCGAACCGGCGGCGCCGGCAATTAGTGAGAGTTGATAGGTACGGGCAAACTCGGAGGCCTGGCGTTGACTCTCATTCAGTTGCGCGCTGGCAGTGATCTCGTCCCAGACTTGATAGGCCTCGTCCGTCGTGGTGGCAATCGCATTAATCTCGGCATGCTGCATGATCGTGGTGATGATATCCATTTCGCAGGTGGCTAAGGCGGGTAACGCGACCACCATGCGACCGCCGCCGTCAACGCGGGAGATATGTCCATCATCGACGGCAGACTCCAGGCAGGAGGCAATAAGCTGACGGGACTGTAAGCCATCCAGGCACAAGATCTTGCGCGCCTCGGCGAGCAGATCGTCCTCTTCCATCCAGCAATGCCCATCCTGCTCTGCACGGCGTAGTACGTGGTCAAAGCAAGCTAAAATTCGCCCAGGGTGCTCTTTGGTAACGCCCATTTTTTGGGCAATCTCATCAGATCGCACGAAGCCGACGCCGGGTAAGAGCCGCGAGAGTTCATACGGATTACCCTCTAAAATAGCCTTCGCCGTGTGCCCGAGCGCATCAACGATCTTTGTGATCTGCCGATGCGTCAGACCATACGCGCCCAACCAGGTGGCCAGCGTGTTCACTTCCGCGCGCTGAATCCATGCCTGTTGGATAGTCAGAATCTGCTCCGTTTTCAGACCGGATAGTTGCGCCACAGACTCGGGGTGATTTCTGATGGTCTGATCAAAATTCTGCCCGTACGCCTTGGCGATTTTTGCGGCCTTGGCCGGACCGATGCCATGGAAGGCGGGATCGCTCGCTAGATAATGTTCCAGGCCCGCCGCATCAAAGGGCAGTTCCTGGATCATGCCGGTCGCCGTGAATTGTTTGCCATACTTCGGATGCCGTGTCCAGGCCCCGGATAGGCTGATTTGATCGCCTTCCGACACGCTGAACGGTCCGGAAAACTTGACTTCGATATGCGTGTTATCGCG
>DASXVL010000684.1:0-3627 GCA_036504255.1 Armatimonadota bacterium
TTATCATTCAGGAGCGCATCCAAGGCCGCTTGATCGTTCGCCTTTCCACTAATATCGTTCGCACGGAAACCGAGGAAGAGACGGGTATTTCCGGAGATGGGGCGTCCCACGGTGATGTCGCCGCCGCGTCGCTCTTCATCATAATTGAACGTCGAAGGGGAGAGATTGCCCAAAAACGCCTGGCGGACAATGCTCCGATTGTAGACATTGAAGGTCGCACTCGTGCGATGGTGGTCAATCCACGGATTGGTATAGGAGAGTTCGTAACTATTTTCCGCCCCAAAGCGCAGGCTCAAACTTAGCCGTTGCCCGCTACCCATCAGGTTGGTATCGGAGAGGCTGATAAACCCTGACAACCCCGCATTGTTGGCGCCGCTGCTCTGCGCGACACCAATGGCGGCCGTGCCCGTGCGTTTCTCTACGATGTTGATGTTCACCCGCACGGTGCCCACTTGTACGCCGGTCTCCGGGGTGGCGGTCACATCCTGGAAGATACCCAGTTGATTGAGGTTCAGCAACGAGTTGCTGATCTTCTTGGCATTATAAACATCGCCGACTTTGAAATCGAGTTGCCGACGAATAACATACTCCCGCGTGCGGGTCGCGCCCACAATGCGTATCTCGCTGATACGCGGCTCGAAAATTTCAAAAATGAGCGTGCTCTTCTGGGTCGTCGGATCTGTTTCGATGCGCACATCGATGACTTCCGAGAGGGTATACCCGGCCTTCGTGTAGGTCTCGCGAATGGCGATGGCATCATTGGATGCCTGATTTTGGTTAAGTACTTCGCCGGGCTTGCTTTTAATGACGGCGCTCAATTGCTCATCGGTAAAAACCGTATTGCCGACAAAGCGAATTTGGTCGACAACGCGGTACTCGCTCACTGTAAAGACCAGTTTGACCCCATTGGCAACCGCCTCTTGGCTCACGGAGGCATTGGCGAAAGAGCCAAGATCCTGAATTTGCGCAACGGCCTTATCGGTTTTATCCTTATCATAGGGCTGATTGGCCAGCGCATTGACAATGGTCAGCACTTGCTGCTGGATAGCCGAAGAGACATGCTGGAAGCCACGCACCTCGACGGTACGCACAATGGGGGTCGCCGCCGGCGCGGCAGGGGCTGCGGGAACGGGAGCGGGAACCTGGGCGTGGGCCATATGCGCCATGCCCAGCGTCAACAGCAACGCCAACAAAGGGATAATGCGAGTGAGATATTTCATCTCAACCTCCTGTCACACGCGGCCATCGACCTCTGCAGGCTCTCCGTGAGTGTCCTGAGGATGGAGGTGGGGGCCAAGCACTTTACGTAGGTAACCGCGAGCGCGGAAGATCCGGCTTTTTACGGCTTCAACAGTACAATTGGTAATCTCGGCGATCTCTTGGTAGGACAGTCCTTGCACATCGCGCAGTAAAATGACTGTTCGCAGGTCTACAGACAACTGCAGCATTGCTTGTTGTATCAACTCCTGTAGTTCGCGACCTTCCATTAGGCGATCGGGACATTGGGTGCGATCTTCGATATCACGACCAATCTCCTCGTCATCGGCAAAGACCGGCGCATCCAGGGAGATCGACGGGTAGCGCGCTTCCCGGTCTCGCTTGCGAAAATGGTTCTTACACAGGTTCATCGCAATGCGATATAACCAGGTGTAGGCTTGGGCATCGCCACGAAAACGATCAAACCCCCGCAGCGCGTGCAGAAAGGTCTGCGAGGTCAAATCGACCGCGTCTTCATAGTCCCCCACCATACGGTAAATCAGATTAAAGATCCCCTTCTCATACTTGGTGAAGAGGAGATCGAACCGTTGTGAGGCAGTACCCGTGTTTTCTGTGCTCGAACGCTGATAAGAATCGGCCATTTACACGCCCTGCCCGCGCACGCACGCCCAACGGGTGACCTCTCACACAATTTGTCACACTTAGCTTGGTCGGGGGGATGACAACTCTGGGAAAGTGTAGCAGGTTTTCCGTGAGTTTACAAGGAGATTACCGCACTGTGCTCTGGTCGAGATACGCTATTGCCTGGCCGAGGGACAATCCACGAAATAGTCACATCCATGCGATATCTGACAAAATGTACGCTATAATTGGGCAGGAAACATCTCACGTCCCGGAGGCACTTATGCTGACACCGCTTGCGCCGACGACCGACCGCGTAGCTTTGTTGCGCGAGGAACTGTTGCGCCGTGATCTCGTTGCCGACTGGCCTGCGCTACGCGGTCACTTGGCACAAGAGGCGCTGGCGCGCACCGTGGCACAGCCGCAAGCACAGCGCATCGCCGCGGTGCTCGACAGCGTGTTTCACGGCATCCGGGTGGAGATTCGCCCCCACGAGCTGCTGGTCGGCAGTCGCGGCGCCGTGGGCTACCCGGAAATCGACGACGCGGTGTCACGCGGCAGCGCGGAGTATCCCTACATGATCGCCGACTTCGACACCCTCCTGGAGATCGGCGCTGCCGGCGTTATCGCACGCGCGGAAGCGCGCTTGCGCCCGCTGGATGAGGCGAATCCCGACGAGATGGCGTCCGTGCATTTCCTGCGCTCGGTCATTTCCGCCTGTACGGCGATGATCTCCTGGGCGGAACGGTACGCCGAGGAAGCGGAACGGCAAGCCGCCGTCGAAGCCGACCCGCTACGCCGGGTCGAGCTTGTGGACATCGCGGCGCGCTGCCGGCGCGTGCCCGCGCAACCGGCGCAGTCCTTTACCGACGCGCTGCAGTCCGTCTGGTTCCTCTACGTGGCGCTCTATATCGAGACGCCCGCGGCATCCTGCCTGGGCCGGTTGGACCAATACCTCTTCCCCTACTACCAACGCGATCTCGCCTGCGGCGCCCTCACCCGCGAGGGCGCGAAAGAACTCCTCTGCTGCCTGTGGCTGAAACTCTACGAAAACGTGCAAGGGTTCATCGCCTCGCATGCGCAGACCATCACACTGGGCGGCCTGTTGCCGAACGGCGCCAGCGGAGTGAACGCGTTAAGTTTCCTCTGCATCGATGTGGCGGCGGCGATGGGCAACGTCGGCGCGCAAATCGCCATTCGTTGGCATGAAGCGCAAGACCCGGCGTTGTTGACGGCGGCGTTTCAACTGGCAGCGCACCAGGCCATCATGCCCCAGCTTTTCAACGATCATACCTACCTGACGGCGCTGGAGCGCCTGGGCGTGCCGTTCGCCGATGCCAGCCAGTTCGCGCTCTTCGGCTGCCATGAGCCGGTCATCAGCGGCATGGGCTACCAACGTCCGGCAAGCTGGCCCGGCTACGTTTCCTTTTATGATTGGCTGCAGCATGCGCTCGGGCTCGTCGCTGAGGGCATCCCGCCACAGCTTCGCGTGGTGACTGCTCCTCCGGCGACCGCCGACGAACTGTGGCAACGCTGGCTGGCGGCCATGCACGACGGCGTACGGCGCGCGGTCATCAGCGCCAACTATGGCGACAAGATGAAATGCGAACTGCTGCCCCGCCCGTTAATGTCCGCGTTTCTCAAGGACTGCATCGCCAATGGCGCCGACCTGACCGCCGGCGGCGCACGCTACAATATGACCGGATTCCAGGGATGTGGCCTGGCGACCGCAGTTGATTCGTTCCTGGCGGTCGCGAAGGTCGTCTTCACGGAGCAGCAGTTCTCCCT
>DASXVL010000685.1:0-11829 GCA_036504255.1 Armatimonadota bacterium
CCAGTTCCGGCACGATGTTGGTCGCCTTGCCGCCGTGCATGATGCCGATGTTGGCGGTGGTCTCCTCATCAATGCGCCCTTGCTCCATGCGAGCGATGGCGCGGGCGGCTACGGTGATGGCGCTGATGCCATGCTCCGGGGTCATGCCCGCGTGCGCGGCTTTCCCGTGAATGGTGATATGGAGATGCCGTTGCGCCGGGGCGCGGGTGACGATAATGCCGACCGGGCCGGAGGTATCCGGCACGAAGCCATAGCGTGCGGTGAGTTGCGCGTAATCGAGCAGCATGGAGCCCATGACGCCGATCTCTTCCGCTACGGTGAAGACGATCTCCAGCGGCGGACGCCGCGCGCCGCTCTCCAACAGCGCGCGCAGCATTTCGAGAATCGCCGCCACGCCCGCGCGGTCATCGGCGCCGAGGATGGTGGCGCCATCGCTGCGGATTTCGCCATTCCCGCGTTGCACGTGCAACCCCTCCGTGGGGGCGACGGTATCGATGTGCGCACAAAAGAGCAGCGGGGGCGCGTCGATATTGCCGGGCAAGCGCGCGATGAGATTACCGGTTTCGCCGCCCAGGTGCTCCCCGGCGTCATCGACACAGACCGTGAGGCCCAACTCTTCGAGCACCGTGCGCAGGTGCTTGGCGATGGCCCCCTCACGACGCGAGGGGGCGTTGATCGCCAGCAGCGTAAGGAAGGTCTCGATTAGACGTGTGCGATTGATGGCGTGTTCAGACATAGTGTGACTCCCGAGCTTTAACTGATGTTATCGACGGGGGACAGGCAACTCACGCTGTTTTCTACGCCGTAGCGGCAGCAAATCCGGTGCCTGTCCCCGGCCATGGCGCATTCGTGGTAGTAATACTTACGACACCTCACCCACACTTGGGAAAGGGGCGCTCCTTGATCATAGCATGTGCGTCGCATGGCGTATGCCGCGCCCATACGCTAAATGACCTCCAGCGTGTCCTTGTCGGGCAGCGCCGGGAAGGGTGCAGTTGGCAGCGTCTGATACCAGAACGCCGTGGAGGCGATGTCATCCTGCAAGGGCAGGTAGCGCCCGCCACTGCGCCAACCGAGAGCCTGGATGGTAATACGCAGGTCTTGCTCGAAACGGATGGGGTCCATGATATGCCAGCGGTAGAGGCCGAAGCGCGTCTGCGAGGCGTACAGCCCATCCGGCCGGATCACCTGTGGCAGACCGGCGTAGGGCGTGGTGAATTCACGGTAGCCGCCGTTTTCTTTACCGACATCGAAGTTGTATGATCCGCAGAAGTAATCTTCCGTGCCGGTGCCGCAGATGGTGGGGAAGTCGGTGTCGCCATCCAGATAAAATTTGATTTCCCCTTCACCCCACCAACCGGTATTGTTCACGCCCCACGCCATGTAGGTGCCGACGTACTGGCCGCGTCCCTGCACGCCGTCGAGGATGGTGTACACGTCTTTATAGGGCAGCGGGTTGACGCGGCGGAACTGCGCGTGGAAATAGGAGGTATCTTCCGGCACGTCGGTCAACGTGTAGTTGATCTGGTAGTAGAGGGTCATCGGCTCCACGTTGATGTTGGTGAGCGTGATTTTGCACCCGGTGCGGAAGGGCATCTCCCAGTAGCAGTTAAAGGCGCTGCCCGGATTGACGCAGATGGGCAGCGAGGTAACTTGCGCGTATTTATTCCAGCCACAGGCGAAGAAATCGCCGATCGGGCATTCGACGGACGGCGTATCCGAGCCATCCCAGTAGATGCGCAGGATGCTGGAACGCCAATTGCCGGTGGGGGTCATCCACATCTGTTGGATGGCGCCGGAATCCTGGATGTCGGCGATGACGCGGCATTCGCCCGGCTCAATGCGGATCGACGGGGAGACTTTCCAGCCTTGACCGAGTTCACGCGCGCAGTTCGCACCCGTCCCTTCAGTGGCCATGCCGGCTTTGCCCTTTTCCCCGTGGAAATTTTCCGGGCTGATGGAACGAGTTTTCGCGGACGAGAGCCGTGACAAATTCCCGAGGTGCAAACCGAGTCCGTTAAATTCCTGCATGGGGGTCTCCTTGTGCTAACGATGCTGCCCCCTCATTGGCAAGGGCATACGCTCTTATTCCTCCAGCGACCAAGCAAATTCCTGCCGTCTCGCTTGCGGATATCGTAGGAGCACGGCAGGAATGGCGTGTTTTTCAGTGGTCGGGGTGGTGGTTATTTTGGCGCAATCCACGTAACGGTCGGCGTACCGGTGAAACGCGGTAAGAAGCCGAAGTTATCGAAGCGGATGGCGGCGCCGCCGGGGGTTTGCCCGAAGCCATAGCGGCGCAGGTCCGGTGCAGCCGACCAGTCGGCTACGATGATCTGCTCGGCGGTCAGGTCGGTGGGCGCCACGCCGGTGTCGCGCGTGACGGCGTCGCTCAGCATCGCGCCCAGGTCGGTATGCAGGTGATGCCACGCGCCGTCAGCGGTCGCGGCGATACGTCCGCCGGTGCGCACGTCCTCCGTCGCCTCCTCGCCGGTGAGTAAAAACTCATACCAGACCTGGCGATAGTTGACATAGAGATTGACTTTCGCCGCCGCATCGAAATTGTAATTGAAGTATAAGATGGGCGTGGCGGTCAGGTCCACCCGGTTCTTGGTCACCAGCGCCGACACGTCGCCCGCCGGGAAACTGTTGACGATTTTGAGATAGGTGTTCGTGCGCTGTGGGTCGGTCACCCGTTCGCGTCCCAAGGCGCCGCTGAAGCCGGGGCGTGCCTGCCAACCGTCGAGTCCCGCTTCGAAGTTATGCAGGGTGACCGGTTGTCCGTTCAGCAGCGCGGTCGGCGACGGTCGTGCGGGTAAGCCTTCCTGCACGACCAGCGGCGCAGCGGCCAGTGGCGTGCCGATGCTCATGTGCTCGGCGGACAGGTTTGCGCGGCCGATCATAATGCCGTTATCCAACGTCCAGAAGGCGGCGTAGCCGCCGGGCAGCGGGTCCGGATCGACGTAGGTCAGCGCCAGGTGGTTGTCGAGGAAGACCTTGATCTCGCCCCCGCGCTTTTCCACGCGGGTGGCAAACCATTGGCGGTGCCCGCCGCCGGGGATCAGATTCGCCGGCGTATTCGTGCTCTGTACGATGACGTTTTTTCGCAAGAGCATCGTCATGGGCTGGCCATTTTGTCGCCCGCCGCGTATGACGGTATAGCCGCTGTTGAGGTGCGCGCCGTCGGCACAGAAGGAGAGGTTCATATCGCGGAAGCGCTGTTGCTCGCTCTCCGTCATATTGGCGTACTGCATCTTTATGCCCAGGTACACTTCGATATTCTGGTCACCCTCCAGCAGCATTTTGTTCCACACCGTGGGGGCGCCGGAGCCGAAGCCGCCGTACCAATTCCATTGCGGTTGGCAGGAGTAGCGCGCCATCACCGCCCAGATGCCGCTTTGCGCGACCCACCCCACGGGCGAGCGCTCGAAGGTGTCCTGCAGGCGGTCGGAGTCTACCTGCAGCGCCGCGGCAGGCATGGCCGGATCGGTGACCGTGTAGCCCAGCATCTCGGCATGCAACGGCTGCTGGTCATGGTAGGTAAAGAGCAGCTCCTCGTGCGTGATATCCGGGGTATCGGATTTATCGTCCGGATCGAGGGTTTGGGCGCGCAAGATCAAGCTGGCGCCACGCCGCTCGAAGACTAATTGCGTATGGTCGGCGAGCGTAAAGGGATAAGTCCCTACGGCCGTGGCGCCGCGCAGCAAGGTCGCCTGCCCTTTGCCCCCCTGGGTGGTGAGTTGGACACGGTACCCTGAGGTCGGCGCATAGCTGGTCGCCAGGTGCAGTTGCTGGCCGTTGATGTTGCCCGGCATGATGGGCAGCGTGACGCGGAGATCGTGGTAGAAACCACCTTTGTGCCAATAGAGCCCCGGGACGTTGGTCATGAGCGGCCCGGCCGGCCCCGCGTCGGCGGGTTTGCCGTTGGTGGCGGGCATGCGTAAGTAGACGCCATGCATGACGACCGGATACCAATTCGCTTCCGGGCTCGACCAGGAGATCATCCACCCATTGGCGTCGAAGCCGTCGTGAACTTTTGCCGTAGCTTGTGGTACGGCCATGGGACGCACCGCGACCGTGCTGAAGCTCGCGCCCGCCGCCGTGGTGATGAGCCCGCAGCGCCCGGACGCGCGGGTGGGGTCATACGCTTCCAGCACCCGCTCGCCATTGCAGTAGCAGGCGAGATAGGGGCCGTCCGCCTCCACGCGCAGGTCGGCCCAGCTACCGGGGGCCAGACCGGATGCCGAACTGTCCACGGAGGTCTGCCAGACGTTACGCGTGAGCGGCGTCAAACGCTGCCCTTGTGCTGAAAGCAGCCAGCCAAAGCCGGTCTGTTCAGCGTTCATGTGCAGCAGCAGCCCGGCAGCGCCGCTGGGCGGCACCTGGATGCGCGCGGTCATGGTGTAGCGCGTCCAGCTGTTCGCGCCGGTGACCAGCCGACCGGCGGCGCGGGCTTGCCAGCCGTTCGCGTTGACGGTCCAACTGCCGCTTTGTTCTACGGGATAGGGCGAGGTGCGCAGATCATCGATGCCCACCCAATCCCCGACGCGCACGTCGTCGAAATAGATGACGCTGGTGGTGCGCATGGCCTCCGCGGCATCGTTCATCACTTTACCGGATTGTTCATCGGTGGCGATGTACATCGTCGCGGTGGCCTCATCGAGCTTCGGACGGCTAGGGTGCTCGGCGCCATTCGCATAGAGGCCGATGCGCCCTTCGACCGGCCCGGAGTTTGCCGCCGCCAGCAGCGTGACTCCGTCAACCAGCACTTCCAGGCGTTGCCAGCTCACGTTGAGGCGCAACTGGTACCATTGTCCCGGATCAAACGCGCGCGTGTCGGAGGCCAGCAGGCGCTCTTTGCCGTCGACGACGGCCAGCAGTTCGGCATGCGGTCCGGTCTCCTTGTCCAGGTAATCGCGCGGTTTCCAGCGGAAGAGGAGATAATTGCGGTTATCCTGATAGGCGGCGATGAGCCCGATGACGCTGCCATATTCCGGGCGTACGGCGGCCTCAACGAAGTAGCGGTCCCACGACGGGGTGACCATGGTCGGGTTGCTGACGATCCAGGACGGCCCCGTCCCGGTATAGAGCATCCAAAATCCGTTAGTGGAGGTTTTCGTGTTATAAAAAATACTCAGTTGCCAGGGGTTGGCGAGCGTTTTGCCGGTCTTCGCATCGCGCAGGGAGCCCGCCGGATTGTCCTTCTGATAGTAGGCCACGCGCCAGCTTTGATCTTCCACCCACGGCTGCTCTGTCGTGCTGTGCGGAGCTTCCGGACGCATGAAATCATCGCCGAAGTAATGCGGCTCGACCCCCAGGTACCGCGCGTCGCTGACCTGCAAGCCGGCCGGCAGCGCCCGGAAGGTCAGGCGCTCTTTGGGCATGGAAGGCGCGGGGGCGCAGCAGACCAGGCGGTGGTCCACCAGGAGCGCCATGGTTTGCGCGCGGCGTTTGAAGGTGATGGTGTAGCGCGTGTCGCGCTGCAACGCCAAGGGGGCGGAGGCGAGCACCGTCGCGTCCTGCAGCCAACTCGCGCCGCGCATATCCAGCCGTAAGGTGAAATGCCGCGCGGTCGAAGCGACGTCGCACAGCAGCGGCGCGGCAGTGGGCGTTTGCACGGTGAGCGTCCAGGTGACGTCATATTCCTCGCCGAGTTGGTCGGGAAGCCCGGCGATTTCGACGGCGGCCAGCGCCGGAAGCATCAGGCCGCAAAGGCAGCACACCAGTAGCCATCGGATCATGATTCGTTACCTGCCCATGAACGGTGTGGCCTGCCGTGTCGCGGCAGGCCACACCGTTCCGTTCAAATTATGTGGCACGGACTATTTCGGCATCAGCAAGAGATTGGGCGTAGTGGTATAGATGCCCGCCGGAACCATTTTGGCGTCGGTCGTCAACAGGAATTGGTCGAGCATCGTGCCGCTCTCTTTTGCACTGAGTTTGAAATCCACGGTACCTTTTTTCAGTTTCAAGGCCAGTTGTCGCGGTCCGTCGCTCAAGCAGATCCAATGCAGCACCTCATACGTGCCATCGCCGCCGAGAATCCAGTTGCCTTTCACGCCGGCGATATTCATGAGGAAGGAATTGCCGCAGCCGGTAGACCAGCGCACGCGCCCCCACAGATAATAGGTGCCGGTCGCGGGGATTTTTACGTGGTAGAGCACATCATCCTTGGCGACCTTCTCGCCTTTCTCCACCTTATCGATCCCGACCACCCAGTTACCTGAGACCTTGCCCATCGGGTCACCGGTGAGCTTGATTTTCTTGAAGGCCTTGCCGCTAAAGCTCGCCACTTGCTCGCCTTCCCATACCAGGGGAGAGGCAGCGTACAGCACGCTCGTCATGCAGAGCATGCCGCACGCGAGGCACAGGGCGCGGACGAAGCGGCCGGAAGTTGTGCGCATAAATGGGTCCTCCTATTTAGTGATACGCGCCACCGGCGCGAAAGTCGCAATGTTCAATGTGAGCGCCAGCACTGCCGCGACCAGCAGGGCGTTGCCGCGCACCCAGGGGTTGGTGGCCAGCGTCATGACGACGAGGGCGACGAGCGCCCCGAGCACGGCGGCGGACCAGGGACTGCGTTCCGGCGCACGGGCCTGTCGCCACGCCGTGGCCAGGTAGGCCCAACACAGCGCCAGGAAGGCGGCCAAGCCAAAGATGCCGCAGCTCACCGTCATGAGCAGGTAGCCATTCTGGGCGTCGGATTCCAAGCGTTGGTTGGTCACTTCGCTCAGCCCGCCGTAGCCCTCTTGGATATTCTTCTGGTACTGCCCCAGCCCGACACCGAACAGCGCCGGGGCCGCGACATAGCGCGTGCCGCGCAGCAGGTTCAACGCGGCGCATTGCTCGCCCCAGAATTTTTTCAGGTGGCGCACGCCGTCATAGCGAAAGTTCGGGTTGCCCGCGTCGGTGGCGGAGATCTGCAACCGGAACGGCTCCTGCAGTATTTCCGTGCGGTTATGCCCGCCGACGAGTAGTAAGAGCGCCACGTAGCACAACACACCCAGCAGCACGGCCCGCCCGGTTTGCCGTCCTAACGCGAAGCCCGTCACCAGCAACCCCAGCAGAATCGCCGGCGCGATGAAGCCCGCGAGCACGGAGGCGGCCGCGCCGAGGAAGAGCACGGAGATCCAGGCGACGATGCCCGTGCGCCGTCGTTCGGTGATCAGCAGGACGAGGGCAAAGGGCAGCGCCAGCGCGAGGAACGCGGCGTACGCCGTCCGGCTGGCATGGAAGCCTTTTTTATCCCACGAGCCGAATGTCGCACTCACCTCGATGGGCGTTTCCGTGGTGAGGTAGGCGCGCGGCGTCTGGTGCATAAACACGCTGCGCAGCGTGGCGTCGGGCTGGTAGTGCGTCTGCAGCAAGAGGCGTTGCGCGACGCCGAGGCCGACCGCCAGCGTCGCGCCAAGCAGCAGGGCGATGACCGCCGTGCGCAGGCGGGCTGGCGTGGTGAGCGTGGCGCGGAAGATGGTGAAGCCGACGATGGGGTAGAGCAGCATCTTGGCGAAATCTTTGAGAAATTCTCCCTTGTCGCCGGGCATGGGCACCTGATCGGAGAACACACCGAGCACGCTGACGGCACAGGCGATGACGAGCAGCCAGTTGACGAAGGGCGGCAGCGACGAGGAATCACGCAGGCGGAGCCAGCGCAGCGCCCACACGAGCCCCGCCACTCCCAGTAGCAATTCCGCTGGTGAGACGGGCAGGTGGGGAAGCGTGATTTGGGTCGGAGCGAGCGCCAGCGCCAGCACGGCCAGGGCGAACAACATGCGACCGAGTGGGTCGGCGCGATGTGATATGGGGGGCGTGGCGCATTGCAGCAATTCCATGGGGATAGTTTACCTCACATGCCAGAACACAAGAAAGGCCAGGAGCAGCACAGCCGTGCCGGCGGATTGCACGGACCAACGCGTGGTGGCGCGCACGCCGGCGCCGCCCAGCCAGAGGGCGAGCGGGTAGAGCAGCGTGGCGGTTAGCATCTCATATAACTGATTGAGTTCAAAGCCATACAATGCATTGAAGGCGGCGATGCCGTGCACCATGGCATAAAAGCCCAGCGTGGCGAGCGCCAAACAGACACCGCCCAGCAGCACGGGAATCCCAATGCGGGAGGCACTCCCCAAGCCGGCGCGCGCGATAAGCGCCCAGAGAATGAGCGCCACCGCCGCCGTGACAAGCACGGGCAAAAGCAACGGCAGATAGGCGGACGGAGTGAGATCAGCCAGGTACGGCAGGTCCCAGGTGCGAGTCGTGGAGAGCAGGCAGGCCGTCGCGAGCGTGAGGCTGCCGACAAGCGCTGCGGCCTCGCTGCGCCGCCACGCAGGCAGTTTGATCGTCACTACCGCGACCACCGCGAGTAGCAGTAGCAACCCTTGATAGGGCTTCGCCGGTATCGCCGCCCAGGCGAGCGCAAGCGCAGTAAGCGCCAGCATCGCCACTTGGGCCGCGAGCGACCAGATGTGTCCCGCGCGTCCCATTGAGACGGGGGGCGTTATTGGTTGTTCTGTGTGTTGCATAACCATGGCTATACTGTTTTGACGCGCTTGATGTCTAAAAGTTCGTGTTTTACGCGAACAAATCCTTTAGTAGGCACTTTGCACCGTTTGGAAGTCCCGAACCAGGATGCGTTGCGGTCGCGGCGGGGCTACAGCACCGTCCCGCCGTTCCCTACTCACGGAAGAGCGGGTCTCGTTACGCTCGAACCTTCATAAGCAAACACCGGTCTCTTCGGTGTGGCGCGCCTGTGGTGCTACCGTATTCGTGCGGCGCAAGAGGGCAGGGTGCCAATTGTGGGGACGCCCTGGCACTCTCGCGGGCACGGGTCGGTAGGCAAGACAGGCGCACCACAGCGGGCGCGCGCTACGGGCACGAAGCAAGGCGCAACACGATCCATCGAACAATCGTCGTCAGATTTTCGCTTATCGTGACAAGCGGAGGGTGGTGATCTCCCAGGGATGCAGCGCAAGCTGCATGCGTCCCTCATGGATGGTGAGCGGCTGCATGTCCGCTTCCAGCAGATTTACCTGCATCACTGCCCGCACCCCCGCGGGGAGCGTGACCTCGGCCACGCCGGATGCGCCGCGATATTCCCATAGGCGCAGCATCATGTCCGGGCCGTCTTCCGCCGGTTTGAGGGCCGCGATGCGCACGTGGTCTGATGTGACTGCCGGCGCGTCGGGCAGGGCCACGCGGCCGGGTACCGCGAGGAGGCCGGCGTTGTAGGCCGTCGCGTCGCGCACGATATCACTCTCCGCGAAGGGCACGGCGTAGGCGGTCAGCGCATAGGCGAATTGGTGATGCCCGGCATCGCGCATGCCGTCGTACTCGGTCATGCTATACCACTGCGGCTCATGCAGATAGGTGGGATCGGTCGGGCTGCGCAAGATGGAGAGGAGGAGCGTTTTGCGTCCCTGCGCATCCGTCTCCGTGCTGTTGGCCGGTAAGCCTTGATTGAGCAGCGCCACGGACAGCCCCTCGCCTTCGACCCCGGCCCAGTCGATGGCCGGCCACTCGCCGTTCGCCCCGGTCCAGGCATGGAAGGTCGGCGCATATTCGTCCCGCGCCAGTATGCCATATGGGATGCCGTAGACGCCTTGACCGGCCATGGGCAGCGGCATTGCCACCCGGATGCGGTTGCTGTGCGCATCCCAGTCGGCGGTGATGGCGAAATCGACCCGCTCCAGCCCGGTATAGAGGGTGACGGTGCTTTCCGCCGCGAACAGGACCTGCTCGTCGGCCAGCCGGCAGCGGGGGGTGGTGTGAAACGTCAAGCGTTGATAGCTCCCGCCATCCGTGGCAGCCACCAACCGCGTATGCGCGGAGAGCGCGTGGCGCGTGCGGTCAGGGTGCAAGGTCGTCCAGGGCGACCCGTAATCGCGCTCCAAAATCAATTCGTTCGGCCGGTAGCTATGGGTGATGGCGATGTCGCGTCCCAGGCGTTTGTCGAAGATGGACACTAACCCCTGCGTATCCGCACTGATGCGGAAGCGCGCGTTCTCGATGACCGGCTGCGCCAGGGCGACTTCGCCAGTCGGCGCGCCCACGGCGACCCGGTAGCTTTTTGCTGCCAAGCCGGGCACGTCGCGGGCGATGAAGCTGACCGTCGTGCTGCCGTCCTCCGTTTGCCGGCAGGCGACCACGTCGGCCGGCGTCCCGGTGTCGTCCACGAGCGCCAGCGCGGGCGGCGCGCTCGCCAGGGTCACCGTGGCTAGCTGCGTGCTCGGGCCATCACCGAGGTTAATGACGGAGACGGTCGCCGGGTCCGGCTGCGTCAACGCATCCAGCGCCGCCGTGCGGACCTGCGCCGTGCCCGCGTCGATCTCGCGCCACATGTCACCTAACTCAGCATAGGCGGCATCGATATGCGTTGCGGTGACCGCGTCGTGGAACATGGTGAAGAGCAGCGTCAGCCAGGTGGCGTGCAGCGTGGCGCGGGGCACCTCGACGCCGCGTATACTGGCGAGCGTGGCCAGGGTTTCGGCGGCGAGCAGCGCGTATTCCTGTCGGCGGCAGGTCTGCTTGGTCTTGATGCGCGTCACCCAGACGCCGGAATTGTTCGGATTCAATTCGCCGGTGTAGACGTCGGCTTCCGGCGGATTGGCCAACTGGTCGAGCCAGCGCTGATGGTAGGCGACTTGCTCCTCGCCGATGGCAAAACGGATATCGTACGCCTCCCGCCCCTTCTCGACCCAGGCGATGATCGCCGGATTGGGCAGCATTTCTTCCGAGGCGTGCAGCACGCCGCCGATGCCGGACGCCTGCAAGTGCACAGCGTCGATCGGGTCGGGCAACGGCGCGTACAGCGCGGGCGCGATGCCGCGTTGCCCGCACGCCGGGCAGCCGACACCCCGGCAGCAGGCGCAGGGCGTATATTTTTGTGAACTGCACGCGCGCGACACGATGGGGAAATCCGCGCCGCAAATGAGGGAGCCATCCAGCCCGCGCCAGTAGCGCGTCGGCAGCGGAGTATAGCCAAGCCCGGCCACCAGTGTGATGTCGCAGCCGCGGAAGATTTGCGGAAGCTGCGCGCTATGGCCGAAGCCGTCGTTGCGCACCCCCAGGCGCGGTCGAAAGCCCAGCTGTTCGTCCAGCCAGCGCAACCCCAGCAGCATGTTTCGCACAATGCTCTCGCCCAGCACCATGTTGGTATCGATAATATTATCGCCCGTACCGCCCACCCCGAAGCGCCCCGCCGCCGCGAGTCGGCGCAAGGTCGCCAACTGTTCAGGGTGCCGTTCGACGAACTTGCGCACGACGATGGTGCTTTCCGCGTCGAATTTATACCCCGCGTGCGCCTCGGCCAGAGCAAGGTTGTCGGTGAGGTAATAATCTTCCAGTTCCGCGTAGGAGGCGTAGCTCTCCCCACGCACGGTAAAGCGTCGATCCCAACACCGTCGCCAGGTGGGGTCGAAATGGTTGTTCGTGAACACCAACACGGGAAAAGACGTCTGCATCACACTTCTCACTTCCCAGAGCAGGGATATGGTCGCAGCGGCGCACGTTTTTGCCGAAGACCATTGCACCCGTGTAATTCCTCCCGACACCCGGAAACCCTTTTTTGCCTCGGCCTGCCGAACGCCATGGTGGGTTCTCGCACATTGTCGGACGCGTACCGGGTAAGAACGGGTATGAACCTGGTATCTGAAGAGGGCAGGGAGGAGCGTGCGATGAGCGATGAGATCCGCGTCTATTCCTATAAGATTCAGGGTGACATCATCACCGAGCGGGTGGAGAAGACGGACGAGGAGTGGCGGGCGCAGTTGACGGAAGACCAGTATGCGGTCGCGCTGCGTGGCGGCACCGAGCCGCCATTCAAAAACGCCTATCATG
>DASXVL010000686.1:0-3797 GCA_036504255.1 Armatimonadota bacterium
AATCCAGTCTGGGTTACCGCGGCGCAGTTGGAGAAAAAATGAGTGGCATGATTTATGGCATCGGTGTCGGGCCGGGCGATCCGCAGTTGCTGACGGTGAAAGCCGTGCAGACTCTGCAGGAGGTCGACGCCGTGCTGGTGCCCCGCTCGCGGGGGGATCGGGAAAGCCTGGCGCTCTCTATCGCCCAGCCACACCTGCGCGCGTCCTGTGAAGTGCTGGAGGCGGTCTTCCCCATGACGGAGCAGCGCGAGGTATTGCAGCAAGCCTGGGAAGAGGCGGCGGCGTTACTCCTCGCCCGCGCGGACGCCGGGCAGCGGGTGGCCTTTCTCACGCTGGGCGACGCCATGCTCTACAGCACCTGGAGTTATCTGCTGGCGACCTTACACCGGTTGCGCCCGGAGATCGACGCGGTCACCATTCCCGGCATCACTGCCATGTCCGCCTGCGCGGCGACATTGGGCAGCCCGCTGGCGGAGGGGAGAAATCCGCTGCTGATCTGGCCGGATGCGCCGCCCGCCGACGTGGCGCCGTTGTTGCAAGTTGCCCCGAATATTGTCTTTATGAAGTCCGCCCGTCACCTGGAGAAGCTGGCTGAGATGGCCGCGGCACACGGCCTGGAGGCCGCAGCCGTGCGCCGCTGCAGCCTGCCGGAGGAGGAGCGGACGCGCGACCTGCGCGAGTGGGTGGGGGAAGGCGAGTATTTCACCACCGTGCTCATGCGGGCGAAGGAGCAGTCATGATTACTTTTGTCGGCGCCGGTCCCGGCGATCCGGAACTGATTACCGTGAAAGGCCAGCGGGCGTTGCAGGAGGCCGATTTCATTCTCTATGCCGGATCTCTGGTGCCCACCGCGCTGTTACAATGGGCGAAACCGGGAGCGGAATGCGTGGACAGCGCGCCCCTCAATCTGGATGAGATTGTCGAAATGATGGCCCGCGCCTATAATGAAGGGAAATGCGTGGTGCGCCTGCACACCGGCGATCCCAGCATCTATGGGGCCATCGGCGAGCAGATGGCTGCCCTCGATGCACGGAAAATTCCATATACAGTGATCCCGGGGGTCAGCTCTTTCCTCGCCTCCGCGGCGGCGCTGCCGACGGAACTGACGCTGCCCGGCGTGTCGCAAACGGTGATCATCACCCGCTGCCCCGGTCGCACCCCCGTGCCGCCCGGTCAGGAGATCGCGTCGCTGGCATCCCACGGCGCTACCATGGCCATCTTCCTCTCCGCCGGTCGGCTGGAGGAAACGGTCGCCGAGCTCTGTCAACACTACGCGCCGAGTACCCCGGCGGCCATCGTGCAGCGCGCCAGTTGGCCCGAACAGAAAATTATTCGCGGTACGCTGGCGACCATTGCGGCGCAAGCGGAGGCGGAAGGCATCGACCGCACGGCGATGATCCTCGTCGGCGATGTGTTGGCCAATGCTGGCGAGGCGTCGAAGCTTTATGACCGGGCCTTTGCCCACGGTTATCGGGAGGCTGCCAGTGGTACGCTTTGAGCGTGCAGGTAGCATCATATTGGTGACCGCTTCGCTGGAAGGGGCCAAGTTGGGTCAGCGTCTGCTTGCCGCCTTTCCCGGGGCTTCCTTGTGGGCTGCCAAACCGTATCTGCCTGAGGTGAACGTCTACGAGGGATCAATGCGCGACTTTCTCGGCGAACATTGGACCGATCACGCGGCGATCATCGGCATCATGGCCAGCGGTATTTTGGTGCGGGCTATCGCGCCCTGGGTGGATTCCAAGTATACTGATCCGGCAATTGTCGCCGTGGATGATGCCGGGCGCTTTGCCATCAGCCTGCTTTCCGGCCACGAGGGCGGCGCCAATCGCCTGGCGGAGCAGATCAGTGAGATCATCGGCGCCATCCCGGTGATCACCACCGGCAGTGAAGCGCAACGCCGGCTTGTCGTGGGTATCGGTTGCCGTCGTGGGGTATCCTCTGAGCAGATCCTCGCCGCGTTGGATCGCGCCCTGGCGGAACAGGGACATCGCCGGGAAGAGATCACCGCGCTGGCCAGCATCGACTTGAAGTCCGATGAACCCGGATTGCGCCAGGCCGCGGAGCAGTTGGGCATACCACTGCGTATCGTGCCGCGTAGCCGCATCCGTGCCTTGCAGGACGCGCTGCGTGAAACAACATTCGCCGAATCACAGATTGGAGTTGCCGCTGTATGCGTACCCGCCGCATTGCTGATAAGCCCGCATGCCGAACTGCTGGCGCCGAAGCTGGCGTTGAACGGGGTGACCGTCGCCCTGGCACAGGACATCTGTGGCTGGTCGGACTCGGCCCCGGAGGACGCGAGCACCTGACCCCCGCCGCGGAAGCCGCCCTGCGTTCTGCAGAAGTCGTCGTCGGCTATCGCCCCTACCTGGATCTGGTCGCGGATCTGCTGGACGGGAAACGCACGGTTGCCAGCGGCATGCGCGAAGAAATTCCGCGCGCCCAGGCTGCCGTCGACGAAGCCCTCGCTGGATCTTCTGTGGTGGTTATTAGTACCGGGGATGCGGGTATCTATGGGATGGCCGGACTGGTGCTGGAACTGCTCCCCGCAGGCGCACCGGTGGAAGTCGAGGTCGTTCCCGGCATCACCGCTGCTTCTGCCGCGGCCGCTTGCCTGGGGGCGCCGCTGATGAACGATTTCGCCGTCATCAGCTTGAGCGATTTGATGACACCGCTGGAAACCATTGAGAAGCGGCTGGCTGCCGTAGCCGGCGCGGATTTCGTCATCGCACTGTACAACCCGCGCAGCCATCGCCGCCACGAGCCGCTCGCGCAGGCACTCACGATTCTGCGCGCTGCCCGCGAGCCGTCCACCCCGGTGGGCATCGTGCGCAACGCGCTGCGCGCCGAACAAGAGGTGCGCATTACCACACTGGGCGAATTGAAAGAGGAAGAAGTGGATATGCTCACGATCCTCATCATTGGAAATAGCCAGACGCAGATTAAGGATAGCCGCATGATTACGGCGAGAGGGTATCGCGCATGATATTAGTGTTAGGCGGGACTTCTGAAGCACGCACGGTTGCCAAGGCGCTCAAAGCATCCGGGCAGCGCGTGCTGCTGACCGCGGTGCATGACTATGCCGGCGAGTTAGTTTCCGGTGCGGTGGAGGTGCGCATCGGCGCGCTGGACGAGGAAACACTCGGCGAATTGGTCCGGGATGCCTCGCTGGTGGTCGATGCCACGCATCCATTCGCGACGGCTATTACCGAGATGGCTATTGCCGTGTGTGCGCAATTGAACGTGCCCTATGTGCGCTTCGAGCGTCCGAAGAGCACGTTGCCCGACCACGTCTTCCTCGCGGAAGAGCCCAAGGAAGCCGCGCGTCTTGCCGTCGCAAAAGCGCAGGGTGGCACGATCTTCCTCACTGTCGGCAGTAAAACGCTCTCCACCTACCTGGAGACCGCGCGAGCAGCGCAGTGCCGCCTGGTCGCTCGCGTGTTGCCGGTCGTTGAATCGCTCAATGAGTGCACGCAGTTGGGGATGCAACCGCGAGATATCGTCGCCATGCAGGGACCCACCAGCGCCGAGTTGGACGCCGCGCTCCTCTGTCATTTCGCCGCGCGGGTGCTGGTGACCAAGGAAAGCGGGACCACCGGCGGGGTGGAAGAGAAGATCGAAGCGGCGGAAATGGTCGGCATCCCAGTCATCGTTGTCTGCCGTCCCAACATGGTGTACCCGCGCGCCGTGCGCAGCGTCGATGAATTATTTTCTCAGTTGTAATGATAGATGTATGTAGTAAGGCACGCAGCGCAGTTCAGCGAAGTGCCATGAAGCTTATCTACGATAAGCTTGTT
>DASXVL010000687.1:0-6313 GCA_036504255.1 Armatimonadota bacterium
TTCGTCAGGTCGTGGCTGTGGCTCCGGCTTCTTTCAGACCCCGCCTCACGGCGACGCCCTTGCCTTCGCTTAACGGTAACGACTCTCTGTACCGTAGAGGACTTTCACCTCCGAGAACGGGCGCATGCCCGGCATACCGAACAGACGAGCTACTATCTGATGGCGGGTGCCGAATTACTTGCCAAAGGCGCGGAACGCTTTACCCGTGACGGGAGGACACAGTCATGACCGACCCCCACTTCTCACTGGGCACGCTCCTACAACGCTTTTTTTATGAACGGCTCATCCAGCAACGAAATGCCAGCACCCACACCGTGGCTAGCTATCGTGATACCTGGCGATTACTGTTGGCGTATCTGACCACGACCACGGGACGGTCGGTGACGCACATTACCATGGCGGACCTGACCGCGGACACCGTGCTGGCGTTTCTCACCTTTCTGGAAACCGAACGTGGGTATTGCATGCGCAGCCGCAATCAACGGTTAGCGGCGCTCAAGGCGTTCTTTCACTTCACCATCTTTGCCGATCCGTCCCTTCTGGGACAAGCCCAACGTGTGCTGGAGATCCCGATGAAACGCTGGGTGCGTCGTGTCCTGGGATATCTGACCCATGACGAAATGGAGGCCATCCTGGCGATACCCGACCGGGCGACCCATGCGGGCCGGCGCGTGTATGCCCTCCTGCTGTTCATGTATAACACGGGCGCGCGCGTCTCGGAAGTCACGGCGGTCACTGTCGGGGATCTACGCGCACCCTCGCATGCCCCACAGGTACGGTTGCACGGCAAGGGTGGGAAGCAACGGGTCGTGCCCCTGTGGCCCGATACGGCCGACGTCCTGGCGGGGATCGTAGCCGAACGTGGTGCACAGGACTCACCCGAGACGCCGGTCTTTACCAATGCGCGTGGCAGCCGCATTACTCGAGGAGGCGTCGCGCATCTCCTCCATACTGCCGTAGATGCTTGTCCGAGTCTGGCCGGCCGTACGATCTCCCCGCATACGCTCAGACACACCACGGCCATGCACCTGTTGCAATCGGGTGTCGACCTGCATCTGATTCGCATGTGGCTCGGTCATGTCACCCTGGACACAACCCATCAGTACATTGAGGCGGATCTGCACATGAAGCGTCAAGCGCTGAACAAGGGTGGCATTACTGCCGCCACGGCGACCGATGCCCCTTGGCGCCCCACGGATGAACTCATGATGTTCCTCGATGGACTGTGTCAAGGATAGTATTATGCACAGGAATGCCCCCCGAAAACCCGACAAGTGATCGGGGGGCACACCGGAACTACACATAACGGTTTACTGCACATAATGTTCGCCCATGCCGTTGGTCTGTGGATTTTCACCAAAGAAGTTGCCGCAACTGTCGAGGAGTGCTCCCGTCTGCCGGTCGGTGAGGGAGTAGGCATAGACGTCACCGCGCAGGTACTGGTCATAGACATCCACCTCGCCGCGCAAGACGTCCAGCACGCGCGTCCGTACTCGGCGACTGATGCGCGTGACGCCGTAGGCGCGCCGCACGTCGGCACGGCGGACATAGATGTACCCCACTTGTCCCCAGTCCCACGCGGCCGAATCGCAGGCGCGAAAGCGTTCGCTGCTGGTGGAGAGAGATAGGCCGGAATGGTCGAACAGATACATCGGCAGTGCGATGATCTCATCCTGCGGGATGGCGGCGGCGAATACCTGCGGGGTGGGATAGGCGTGTGGGTCCCCCAACACGTAGCGGCGGTGCCAGCAGACCATAATGCCCAGGGTCTCCCCGTGGCGCGGGCTGTCCGCCTGCGTATCCGGGATGATGTCAAAGATCACGCGATCGAGCGTAATGGCGCCCATGTGAAGACCTCCTTCGCACGACGGTACGCGCACCAGGACGCCTGGTGCGCGTACGCAGAATGGCAGCTCATATGTGTGGTGTCCTGCGGATTATGTCACCGGCGTCACGCCCTGTTTGATCGCGAGAATCCGCTGGGCTTCGACAGGATCGTTCGTGAGCAGCGTGAGGAAATGCTGTATTTCGCTCAGCGCGAACAGATGCCCATAATCGAACTCCACTCCCGGTTCAGCATCGATGGCCATCCCAGAGATATCGTAGAGCGTGGCGGATACCGCGTCTTCCAACGCGACGGGATCGGCCTCCGTGTCGCCATCGTGTGTGAGCGCCGGGTCGTCGCGGAGTTCCGCGCGAATGTGCGCGCGCATGGTCTCCTCATTGCGTTTCAGTTCGCAACGCACGTCGTCGCAGATCATCGTCTGTTGCTGTTGCCACGAGCCCTGTGCCGCCTGCGTCCAGAAATCTTGGTCCGTGCAGACCTTCAAGAGGCCACTCGCGTCGGGCAGCGCAGACACGGTTTCCCGTGATTCGGCGGATACGGCAACAATCTCCGGGTCCTCGCCTTGTCCAAAGACCAGCAGGCGGGCGAGTTCCCAGACATTGGTCCACTGCATGCCGCAGGATGGGCAGGACATCTCCTGATATCGGGTCCCATCCACCACCGCGATGCGCAGTTCCGCTACGACGGGAGCGCCGCAGCGGGGGCAGCGATCTCCGCCGTGCTCCCGTGTCGTCTGGGCGGAGGCCGTGGTGACGAAGGGGCGTGTGGGTGTCGTCATATGCACCTCCTGTCAATCCCACCATAAGCGGCGGTAGGGCCGGCCATCGATTGGCTCAATGCCGTCTTCATCCGGGGGACAGATCGCCCCATCCGGACGGGTGATGGCGCGTGTGTAATAACGGTCGCCAGGGTCAGGTTGCGGCACATAGACCGCGTCCAGGTCGATGCCTTCATCCGCCCGCGCTGGCGGCATGAGGAAACCGGCGAAATACAGCGCCGGGTTGTCCGTGGCTATCCCAACGCATTCCGCCCAGGAAGGGCCATCGTTATGCCCACACGCCGGGTGCATGGATGCCGGGATGGATGGGTGAAGCGTGAGCAATTCTGTCGCCGTCAGCAGGAGGTACCCGAGGTCCTGCTCCGGGTTGACGGCGGGGTAGATGTTGGCCCACGGGTAGACCGCGGCGAACCGTGCGATGCCGCGCTGTATGATTACGGCGATGTCCGGGGACCGGGTCCATCCCCGGTCGCATGGTTGCATGCGGTGAGTCATCAGGGCGTCTCCTTCATCTGCGCATCAGGGGCTGGCCGGCTGCCTGGGCAACCGACCAGACTCCATAGGGCTTTAGTTGGCCAACAACGGCCCCATCAGTGCGGGGATCTCCTTGATACGTCGCAGGCGTGTGCCCATGTTGTTATGCTCTTTCGCCACCCAGGACAACGCTTGAGCGACATGGTAGGCGTTGCGGACGGGCGCGAACGCGCCAGGAATGGGACCGAGCGGCACCACCGGGCGTTCGTGGGCAGGCATCACGGGTAACGGCGCCTCGTCGGTGCCGCGATGGATCTCCGGTGTGGCATCCTCGCCATGGCACAGGATATGCCACACTCGCGCCGCCGTCGGCTCACCCCACAGACCGGCGACGTGCTGATCCACCCAGGTCAGTGCACGTGACTGGGTGACGTCCTGCTGCAGCCACTGGTGCATGAGCTGACGATCCTGCGGCACGCTGCGCAGCGACACCGCCAGATATTCCGTGATGTCTTCCTCATCGATGCCACGGAAATGCGCTTTGCGGAACCCAGCCGACCCGATGCCAGACAGCATACCGTTCCCGCACACGAGTCGCAGCCATTCCAGTTCCACCGCGACGGCGGTGGTCTTATCGACCGAGTTGAGCAGATTCATGCGCAACACGAGCGGGCAGGCATCACCGGGATCGAAGTCGAAGCCGGGGATGGTGACGCTAATCTTCAGTCGTTCCCCATGCGCCGTCAACGCCATCTCGGCGCCCAGCCCATGCAGATCGAACCCGAGGGCGGCCAGGCCGTCCATCGCCCGGTCGAAGACGACCGCATGCTGCATGAGTCCATAGGATTTCGAGACGGTGGTGATGGGATAGTCTGTGCCCGCTTCCACGATAACATCGTAGTTGGGGTTCTCGATGCCGTTGACAATAAACGGCTCGCGGTGGAAGGTGGGCAGGCACTCGCGCAACGCCAGCAGGCGGTCGTGAGTCGTGCGTACAGATTGCCCCTGCCAGGTCTTCGCCGGCGTGACCGGCAACGGGTCCAGCACGATGCGCTGGCGTGGGAGTCGCGGTGCGGCCGTTGGCCGGATCGCAGTAAGAGTCGCCATAGAGTGAACCTCCAGAGTGTAATCGTGAGATGCAGAGGCGATGGACCTTACAGCAACCTGCGCTCTTTCAGGCTAATGAAGGCCACATCGCTAATGATCAGGTGATCCAGTACCGGTATGCCCAGCAACTCACCGGCCTCTTTCAGGCGAGTGGTGATGGCCAGGTCTTCCTGACTGGGCTCCAGGTCACCTGAGGGGTGACAGTGTGCCAGGATGAGGGCGGCGGCATTAGTAAGGATGGCCGCTTTGAAGGTCTCGCGCGGATGCACCAGGCTGGCATTGAGCGAGCCCACGCTGACTTCGTGGATGCCTATGACGCGGTTGCGGGTATCGAGGAGCAGGGTCAGAAAGATCTCGCGATCTGATTGCCCCATGTCCCCGTGCAGGATCGCATAGGCATCCGCCGGGTTGGCAATGGCCCGCGTAGATACCCGGCAACGGCCTTCTTTCACGAGCGCCACTTTATAGCGAGGGAGATACACTGGGCACCACCTTTCAATCGTGCGTTAACGCCGGCGTGTTGCCGGATAATGGCGGGAGTGCCCGCCGAGCAGCTCCAGACAGCGATCATAGAGATCGGGCTGATCATCCGCAGACCATCCCGCGTCGTCCGGATCGTCGAGGGACGGCAGGCACGCACTCGACAAGCGCCGTCGGCATATTTGCGATGGGGTCATACGCGCAGGGAGCGCCATGACGGAGAGTGGAACAGACATAAAACCTCGTTTCCGCGTAAAGGAGATGGTATGCGCGGCCCACCAGCACAGACAGCGCGCTGACAAGAACGTCAGCGCGCTGCAGGAGAGATGTGGTTAGTTGGCACCCTCAACAGTACTGCGGTGAGGGTGTGTTGTCGGGGCGAACGAGTAAGGGGGTGGCATCATGCGCCCCTACCTCGCGTGAGTCAATGGCGATTAGCCGTCGCCAGACGGTTCACAATCAACCACAGCGAGGACGGTCGCCACGACCACGGCGATAATCCGGATCCATCCCAACAAATCCATAGGCGAGTACCTCCTTGATCAATGCGCGTGACCGGGTTGTTGACCCGGGGCACAGCCATGATATGTAGTTGACATGTTGCTTGGATGCACGAGGGGTGGGAATCCAACCGCGTCCTCTATCGGCGACGCAATGAGCGGCTGTTCCGACGTCTCAAAGGCTTTCGCCGTATCTTCGCCCGGTTTGAGAAACTCGACGTGATGTTCCTCGCCTGCATCAATTTCGCTCTGCTCTTCGCTTCGCCAACGCTTGACGGGGGGCTAGGGAGCGTCTGAAAAAGTCACGAATTCTTTCATCTCCTGAGAGGAGTAAGAGGTTAGAGAATATATTTACTATGACACGCTTACGCTTTAAATCGACCCCGGTGCGCGCGCAAACGTCCTTTTTTGATCCGGACGTACTGTTGGCGCAGCGGCCGCTGAACGCGGAGAGCTTTTATGTGCGCTTCCGGACGATCTGTGACGAGGTGTTGCCGGATGCGTTGTTCGCCGACTTGTACACCGGGATCGGGCGTCCCCCGATTTCGCCGTCCCTGTTGATGCGGGTGCACTTGCTGATGGGGCACGCGCGCTGCGGGGATGAGATGGCGATCGAGAATTTGCTTTACGATGAGCGCTGGCGGTATATGTGCCATCTGCCGTTGCATGAATGTACGCTCCATCCGACCACGCTGCACTATTTCCGCTTGCGGTTATTGTTTGGGACGATTAATCGGACGGAGATTGCCCGGTTGAAAGCCGAGGGCAACGTCGAGAGCTTCTGCCCGTTTATAGTCACCTCTCGACTGCGTGTAAAAACACTGTCGGTCTCCAGTGCCCGGGGGAATTCTCTTACCGTGACACGCCAATGCATCTCCAAATGGCTGCGTCCAAAAATAAAACTTCGATCCCGGCCTTGTTCCAGGAAAACTTCTCGCTCAGGAAAAGCCGATACCGCTCCAATTCCCTGCATACGGATGCCGCGATCTAGTGGGTCATTTGTCATGAACAATACCGTTTTCGACTTCGACCAACTGCTTTTTCCGTCGCCCAGTTACCGGACGGCGTGTATACACGCGTGCCCCGCCGAGTGTGTGGCGACGCTCTTTCGCCCGTCGTCGTCGTTCT
>DASXVL010000688.1:0-12548 GCA_036504255.1 Armatimonadota bacterium
CATGACCTCTACACTGTAGGCCAGGGGCAAGTGCTGGTAATCCGTCGTCCCATGTGGAACGACCACTGGTATGCCATGCTGCCGGCCATCATGGAGTGGTCGGGTATCCGCGAGCGGCTGTGCGATTCGGATGACCGCTACATGCAAATGCACGTGCTGCAGCACGGCGCCATTAATTATCTGGTGACCACGCACCGCGCGCACCAGCAGAGTGGCTATGACGGGCCGGAGCAATGGTCCGGGAAGGTACGCTTCACCATGGCGCTGCCTGCCGGCTCGTACCGGGTCACGGAAATGATGAGCGGCCAGGAGCTCGGCGTGGCGACGCCGGCGCAACTGGCTGCCGGTTTCGAAGTGGGCGCATACAGCGACCTGCAGATGAAGATCTTCAAGATTGCCCCAGTGAAATAACCAGCGTGTACGTCTTCTCGGGGTGGACCATCAAGCGTCGGGGGCACGGAAGTACCGGCAGATGGACCGCCCCGAAGACAGTACACGCACGTATGAATCACGGAGGTTGAAATGCATCTTATTACACGTTGCGCGGTGGCGATGTCACTGCTCCTCGGCTGCGCCGCCGCAGTGTTGGCACAGCATCCGAGTACGAATTCCGCGATGTTACTGCCGACCGACCCGGCACAGTGGGGCGCCCCGACCTGGCCGGTTGGGAGCGGGCAAGGGGAAGTACAAGCCCTCGATCCCGCGACATTGCAGCTCGCTTCGACGGTCGCTGCGCTCGGGGACTATGTGGAAAATTGGAATTTCCCCGCCACATTGGTGGATTATCCGTTGAAAACCCCGCTGGCTATTTCGCAGAACGTCAGCGCGCTGCGCTTCTGGCTGCGACAGACGACACATGTGTATCCATATCCCTCGGTGCGCTTCCTCATCCAGGATAGCCGCGGGCGTGTGTTTGCCGTGAATACCAAGATCGTGCGCGATGTCTCCAACGAGGCCGGGTGGTGTTACGGACAGACCTATAACTGGACAGATGGCGAAGTGGATCGACTGGAACCCTGGATGGTAATGCCGGTCGAGATGAATAATTTCTACCAGGGACCAACCGGCGCGCTGAAGCTCATCGGCGTCCGGTGTGTATTGGGCGCGGTCGGCAAAACGACGCTACTGCTCACCGGCGTAACCGCGGTCGCCACCGACGTTAAGCCGATGAACTATTGGGCGATTGGCGGGCGGTTCGGCTGGGATGGCATGACCACCAAAAATGCCCCGTATCTCCTCGCGAGCGATATGCGGCTCGCTCGTGGTGAGTACACCATCCGCTGGGAGTGTCTTGACGCGACGGGGTGGCAGACGCTGGCATCCGGGCAGAGCACCGTCAGCAATACCGGCTCGTCGGTGTTATTGCAGGATGAACCGCGGGTCGAGTTCCCACTGCTGCCGAAAGGCACCTATCAGCTGCGCGTGATGGCGGTGTCCGGTAACGCCGGCGCAAGTAAGGATATGGAGTTCCCCTACTATAGCATTCGTACCAACTTGTCGCCCAAGGCCACCCTGCCAGCCGCGCCCGGTAAGCTGATCACTTTCAGCACGGGGGCCGGCGTGAACGTGTTTGCCAAGGCGTCAGCGGCCATGCTCACCCTGTCCTGTACGGCGGACGCTCCGCAAGGAACGACGCTGAGCTATAGTATTTTGACGCAAGATAAGCAGCAACTGATTGCGGCAGACATCGCCTGGTCCGGCACGCCGGTGAAGATTGCGTTGACGCCGTATTTGCAGGCGCACGCCACCGTCAAAGTTATCGTAGATGCGAAACAGGGTGGTAAAGTGCTCGACCGCAGTTATCGCATCTTCGGTGTGAGATCGCTTGACGAGACCGTCAGCAAACTCTATCCGGAAAAGAAGCGCATGTTTGAAGAGAAGATCGTGCGCAACAAAGCCGATTGGAACGAAGGGGGCACACCGGTCAACAGCGAGTTCCCCAAAATTTCGAAAAGCTTCAGTACCTGGTTCAAAGAAGGCAAAGAGATCGGCTATAACGCGGTCGAGTTGAGCGCGCCCTGGAACGAGATTGAAGTCCTCCCCGGTGTCTACGATTTTTCCTACCTCGATAAACTGATTAAACAGGCAACGGATAACGGCTTCCAGGTGCTGTTGCGCGTGCATCCACTGGCGGGCCTCACGCCCCTGTGGGCCTATGCCGACTTTCAGCAGAACCAGTTCGGCTATGCGCATGGCTTGTGGGGTGGCAGCTCGAATTTGATTTTTGGCCCCGCCAGTGAGCGATACAATGCGGGACTGCAAGCCTTCTTGCAACGCCTCGCCGCGCATTACGCCGGGAATCCCGGTATGGCCGGTTATACCTTCACCAGCCTCTTCTTCGACCATGGCTATCTCGATCAACCCTACCTGAACCAGTATGTCGATTACTCCGATGCCGCACGGGACCACTATATCACATACCTGCGGCAGGTGAAGAAGTACTCGCTGGCCTCCCTCAATAAGGCCTATGGCACAAAGTATGCGAACTGGGATGCGGTCGAGATGCCGAAGCCGATTTTTGCGAAAGACGCCAATGGCCAACTCCTCCCACGTCTCGACGCTGCCTGGAAAGATTTCATGGCCGCGAAACTGGATGCGATTCATCGCTATCGCATGGGCACGCTGAATGCGGTGCGGAAAACAGATCCGTATTGTCAGGTCGGGCTCTATAGCGACACGGAATTCCGCTTGTTCTACGGCGATGAGGTCGCTCAGAAGGACGGGTTCATCCCGCAAGGCTCCATGGAAGAGCAATTCCCGCCCAGCCCCTACCCCTATCGTGTGCGCTATGAGCCGCATGCCAAGGTGGCCAAGACGAAGGAAACGGTCGATATCGGCGTCTCCAACATGCTCTTCTATCAGCCGGGACGCGATGCGCTGCACAACTACTGGTTCCCGGAATGGACCATGCAGAACGTAACGCCGGAAATTCGCGACGGTGAACTGCGCTTGAAGTCTTGGTTCAAGGTCTGCGATATCTTGCAGGGTGTGAAGCCGGTTGCCGTGGCGAAATCCGCCAAGCCCATGTTGATTTATTCGCTCGACACCTTGACCAACGAGTGGCAGCATCTATTTACCGGCCGCGTTGAGGATTACCGCCGGCCGATCTCCTTTGAGATCAGCAAGCAGCAGTTGGACGTAAACATCGTGAGCAATAAATCGCTCACCGATGCGGGCTTGAAGAATATCCCATATGTGGTAGTGCCGTACAACGCCGATATCCTCACCGCCGCGCAGCGCCAGGCCTTGCTGCGCTACGTGCAACAAGGGGGCAAGATTATCATGGAGGCGTCTGCCGGACGCTATGATAGTGTGGACGCCACGGCCAAAGATGCCCTGTTGCGCGACCTGCGCCTGCCGGCCATCGCCGCGGTGGCGCCAGCCAGCGCACAGACGGATATCACCGCCACCGTGGCGCCGGGGCAAACACCGTTAAGTGGTGTGAGTGACGTGATGTTCCGTGTGAAGGAATGGAATCCTCCGATCAATGGGCAGCCGTCTCCCTGGATTCAGAATATCAATAAGAGCTACCTGGCGGTATATCGTCCGGCAAAAGGCGATTACCGTACGCTCGCCGCCTTTACGGATGGCGCGCCGGCCGCGACGCTGCACGCCGTGGGCAAAGGATCGGTACTCGTCTTCTGGGGCGTGGTGGATTGGTTCGCCTCGGAAAGTCTGCTGCCGCAGCTTGATCGCTGGGCAAATACGACCGTCGGTACGGAGAAGCAAGCTGATCCGGAACTGCTGGTGAACACCTACGTCAAAGGATCGCAGTACTTCATGCTCGGCCGTCGCTTCGTCGAGCATGATATCATCAGCGAACTGAAACAAGGCGGTGGCATTGAGCGCATCAAGCAGCTTGGCGCGAAGACACTGGCCGTGAAAGCACCGGTGCTTCCTGCCGGCACCTATCAGGTGCGCGATATCCTGAACGAGAAAGACTACCCCGCCATGGATGCGGCGACCCTGCACACGAAGGGCATCGAATTGTCCTTATTCAAAGCCGACGCCTTCGTGTTGCAATTCACCAAACAATAGTGATCTGAAAAAGCGAAGGCCGGTGGTGCTGGAATGGTGCTCATTCCGGCACCGCCGGCCTTCAGCACAGCAGTCCTGTCCAGCAGTGACATGAGACAAGAGAAGGTTGAAACGTGGTGGTCGCGAACAATAGCAATATGAGTAGACGTCATATTGTCACCCTGGCGGACATCGCAGCGCAGTGCGGCGTCACGAAAGTGACGGTATCTCGCGCGTTGCGTGACCCGGCACGGCATAGCGCCGCGCTGACACAGCGTATTCAACAGGTGGCCCAGGAACTCGGGTACGATCCGGACAAAAATCTCGGCGCGCAACGCATGGCTATGCGGAAATATGGCCAGGAGGTGATCAACCACCTGGTCGCCATGGTGTTTCCGCCGGATTACTCCAAGGCGCATTATTTTACCGCACTCCATGACGGCATTACTGATGTCCTCAGTAAAGAGGGTTACGGGCTGCTGATGGTGAAAAGCCCCTACCTTGAGTCGGGTTTCTTGCCGGCGTGTTTCCATCGCGGAGAGATCGATGGGCTCATCATTTATGAAGATCCCATGTGTGCGGCACAAGTCCTGCGGCAGCTTCAGGGGGAGACCCCTTTTGGGCAGCGTCCGGTCGTCTCATTGATCTCCGCGACCGATGGCTGTTCCAGTGTGTTGGCCAATCAACAGCAAGGCGCCTACGATGCCCTGACCTACCTGCTCGATCTCGGGCATCGCCATTTTCTGTACATCCACGGGCGAGTGCCCAATCAACAGATCGCATCACCAGTGGCTCAGGGATGGTCCGGTTACCGGCAAGCCTGTGCAGAGAAAGGGTACGACCCAGACCGCCATCTTTTCACCGTCCCGTTTGGGAACGAACTGTGGGAGATGGCGCTCGGCGCAGCCGGACATCTCTACCTGAATAGCGTGGCCGGTGACGTGCGCTTCGTGCGGCATCCGCTCATTCGCACGCTACGGAAGCATCCTGAAATCACGGCCGTCCTCACCCCCAATGACGCGAGCGCCATTTTGGCTTACCATATCTTGCAGACGGCGGGCTATCGCGTGCCGGAGGATATTAGCCTCATCGGATTCGACGATACTGATCCACTGGTGGTGACGAGGAAGCGCAATATCTTGACCACGGTCCACCTGCCGCTGGAAGCGGTCGGGCGTGCGTCGGCAAAGTTACTTATCGATCGTATCACCGGAAAGATTACACAGGATATTACGAAAACACTTCCCACCACTTTAGTCGTGCGGGAGACGACCGCCCCGCCACCGCCACAGTAATACCTGCGATTACTGCGGGATCCCTCAATACGGCAATGCAGAGCGTTTTGGAGACATGATGAAGATTACACCCATTAACCAGGCGGAAGCCATTATTGCCCCCCTGTTCGACCGCGAAATTTCCAATTGGCAGGAATTTTTGCTAGTGGAAGACGGCCGTGCGGACGGGCAGTTCACACAGCAATGGGACAGTTGCACCATCGAGAGCCAGGCAAGCGACTTCTCGCTCATTTGGCAGGGCGCCCTGACTGTTGCGCAGTACGATGCTCTGCGTTTCTTTATCGCGTTTCCCGGCGACGTACTGCTCTCCGGCTCAATGGTCGTTAATGGTGAGCGGCGCGTGATGTTTGGTGACATTGCTGGTGATAACGTGCCCATTGAGCCGACTAGCGTGCCGTTCGTCATCCCTGGGGAACAGGCGACCCTCACGGAAATACGCCTGGATTTCCAGGCGCCTGCCGGAGGGGAAACGCAAGTATGTTTGCGCTGGATCGGACTGCTGGCGTCCTGGCGTGAGCAGGAGATCGAGGCGGCGTTGCCGCGGTATGCGGTGACATGGCCGGGTCTCCTAAATCCCAACGGCAAGCCCGGTCTCACGCAGACGCTGCTCTTTGACGCCGAGGAACTGGCCGCCCTGAAAGCGCGTATCCGCCTCCCCGCCTTTGCCGATCTGGCGGCGAGTTTGCAGTACGAGGCGGCGCAGTGGGAAGCGTATGCGCCGGAACCGGATATTCGTGAGTACATCCCCTGTGATGAGCATCTCTACCGCTACGTGCGCGTGCGCGACCGGGGGCGGCCCATCCTCGAAAACGCCATCATGACGCTGGCGGTGGCCGGTTTCCTCTTCGACCGGGAAGACTGGTCGCGGCTCGCCGCGCGCATGGTGCTCGCCGTCGCGCATACGCCAAAATGGTTCGAAGGGCCGCAAGGGTGTCTGGACGGTTCGAGTTGGCACCATGTCTGCTTTATGGAGGATCACTATAGCAGCGCCCTCGCCATCGCCGTGCCATTGCTCGGTGATCTGCTTACCCCCGCGGCGCTGAAGAAAGTGCTGGACGGCATGGAACACGCCTGGCAGGTGGTCAATGCGAGTTGCGAAGCGCCCGGCTACCGCTGGTTTATGAATCAAGGCATGGTCGGCAATCGCGGACGCCTGCTGGGCGCCTTGTTCCTGTACCGCTACGGTCGCGGCGAGCGCTACCGCGCCTATATCGAGCAGAGCTATGCCGATCATACGAAAATCGTCAATTTTTACCTCAATGATGAAGGACATTGCTTCGAGGGCCCAGGATATTTCCAGTACACCTTCGGGTCAGCGGTCACCCTGTGGACAGCCTATGCCCACTACCGGCAAACGCCGATCGCCCAGGTGGTGCCCGGGCGTCTGCGCACGGCGATCCAGTACATCGAGGCGCTGATGTCGAGCAATACGTGCGATGGGCAGGTCATCCCCCTCGATGCCACTAAAGCCGGACTGTTTTCGCCGTTGCTGTTGGGCTTTTTCGACGCCTGTTTCGGCTGGGATCGTGGCGTATCCTTTTTAACGCATCGCTTGGAGCACGGCACGGCAGAGACGAGCGAGCAAGTCTCCGGCCTCGATGCGTTGTTGCTGCTCAAATTCCTCCCGGAAGCGCGCGCACTCACCGTCGACGCGGAGCCAAGACTCGGCGGGTGTATGCAATCGGGGCTGCTCGCCTATCGCTTCCCGGAGCCCGCCGTCGGTAAGTTCTGGCTCTGTAGCGAGCGCTTCTCAGCCGGGCACTGCCATGAAGATCGCGGGAGCATCCTGCTGGAGGCCAATGGCGACACCCTGCTGCTCGACCCTGGGACGACGAATTATTCCAATCCGGTGGGCTACTTCATGAAACACGCGGCCTGGCATAATGTCGCCTATCCCGAGGGTGAGCACATGGTCGTGGGCCGCTCCATCGACGCGGCGGATGAATATGTGCAGTACCCGCCCATGTTGGACACCGTGGAAGAACTGCCGAACGGGGTACGGTTTGCGGCCAATCTCGCGCCCGTCTACTCGGCGTCGGTGTTCGTCGCCCGCCGCGAGGGGGAACTGATCCTACGGCCAGGGAAAGGCCTGCTCATCGTGCGGGATCGCTGGGCGCTGGCGGAGGCGCGCGCCATTCATGTGACGTACCAGAGCTATGCGCCCTGGACGATTCAGGGTCATACCGCGTGCACGCAGGTGGGCGAGACGACCCTCACCATTCGCTTTGCAGAGGAACAGGGGCTGGGCATCGCCGTCACGCAGGACAGTCACCGAGTCGACTGGCGCCTGCGGCCCGTCTACGCGCTGGTGGCGACAACGGAGACCACTCGGGAAGCGGTGATTTGTGCGCAGTTAGACTTTAACCTGGTCTCGTGAGGCACCGTGCGTATATTGGACAGGAATCCACCCACGCACCGCGTTGATGAGATAGATCGCCTCGGCGGTTGCCAACTCATCGATGGTGATGATGCCTTCGTTGATGCGTCCGGTGGCGAGCAAGTGGGCACGATACGTGCCGGGGAGTACACCACAGGACAGCGGAGGCGTCATCAGGCCACCCTGACGACGCAGCACCACGTTGGCAATGGTACTCTCGGTGATCTCACCGCTGATATTCCACAACAGCACGTCATCGTATCCCGGCGCGGCCGCGCGTGCGCCATCATAGCATGCCCGCTGCGTGGTTTTATGGTAGAGGAAGCGCTCCTGCTGCTCAATCGGATGCTCAGCGAGTCTGACGCGCCACCGGCGTATGGGCGACGCCACAATTGGCGTCGCCTCCGTGCGTGCCTGCCCTGCTTCATCGACTAATAAACGCACGCGATGTCGTTGCGTCAACCCGGGGGTGAGCGCATACAGTGCCTCCTGTAGGGCTTGTAAATTGATCGAAATGCCGAAATAGCGCGCGGAGTCCGCTAACCGTTGCAGGTGGTAATCCAGCAGGAAATACCCTGCCCCCGGTTTCCACAGCAGTGTCTCTAGCAGTTGAAACACCGGGCGTCGCTCGGTCAGCACGCGCGTTTTTGTCTGGCATTCCGCATATTCTTCCGCCTCATCAGACCCCCAGGTAATGCCCCCGCCGGTGCCGTAGACCATGCGCCCGGTGCGTGTTTCAAGATGCGCGGTACGGATGGCGACATTGAACTGCGCGTCGCCGTTGGGCGCGACAAACCCCATGCACCCCGTGTAGATCTCCCGCGGCGTCGGCTCCAATGCGGCGATGATCTGGCTCGTGCGCACTTTCGGGGCACCGGTGATGGATGCGCAGGGGAAGAGCGCGCCGAAAATATCGCCGAGCGTGGCGTGACTCCGCGCGGTGACTGAGGAGGTCATCTGCCAGAGGGTATCATACTGTTCCACATCGAACAGGCTGGTGACGCGCACGCTGCCCGGGTCGGCAATGCGCCCCAAATCGTTACGCATCATATCGACGATCATCACGTTTTCGGCACGGTTTTTTGTTGAGGCGCGCAACCAGGATGCTTGCGCCAGATCCTCGCCACTCGACAATCCCCGTGCAGCCGTCCCCTTCATTGGCCGGCAGGTGATCTCGTTGCCGCTACGCTGGAAAAACAACTCCGGTGATGCTGAACAGAGCACATGATCGCCAAGATCGATGTAGGCGCAGTAGCGCGCTTGCTGTGCACGGACGAGATCAGCGAAAAAGGACCAGGCGTCGCCGGTAAAATGGGCGGAAAGGCGCATGGTATAATTGACCTGGTACGTTTCTCCGCGTGCGATAGAGTCCTTGATTCGTTTGATACCCGTGCGGTACGCCTCCGCATTGAGATCCGCATGCCAGGGGGAAACCATGTAGGCCTGTCCCATGGTGGCTGCGGGAGGGGGCACTTCTTCCGCCATACGGTAGATGCCAAACCAGAGTAATGGCAGCACGCCGGGGCGGTGTGCGTGGAGCGCCGCGTCGAAGGCCGGAGCCGCTTCGTAACTGAGGAACCCGGCGGCAAAATAGCCGGCGGCAACTTCAGCCTCCACGCGTTGCAACGCGGGACGCACCTGCGCCACGGCGCGCGCCGTGACACACGCCACCGGGTCACGAAAGGCGAGCCAACGCGGCCGGCCCGTGAGGCCGGCGTCATGCAGTATGACGGAATTGGGGCGCATGTCGGATGGCATATCATTACTGTAACAAAGCGCGACCGGCCTGGTTATGTCCGGCTGAGTAAAAGCGACTGCTTGCGCGGCGGCGCGCACGAGTCACGCTTAATGAGTTCGACGTCGCACGAGAGGATCTCCGGGGGAGGCGAAGCGGCCGCGGGTTTCCCCGCCGCCAGTCGCTGCATCATCAACACTACCGCGCGCTTGCCGACCTCGATCGGGTGCTGCTCGATGGTTGTTAGCGGCGGGGTGAGGTACGGGGACAGGTATAAGTTGCCGCAACTGACCACGCTCAAGTCCTGCGGCACACGGATGCCGCGTCGCGTCGCGCTCTGCAACAGCTCAGCGGCGATCATGTCCCACATTGTGATAACCGCTGTGACTTGCGCATGTTTTCGCACGAGGAGGCCAAACGCCTCTTCGGTACTGCTCTCCCATAAATCGATAAAATGTTCCGTGGAGAGATGGCGCTGTTGCAAGGCGATACGCATGGCGGCGGCCCGGTCAAGGGGATGCGCACGGGACAGCACGCTCATATACGCGATCTCCCGGTGCCCCAGTCCATACAGGTAATCGGTAATCGTGTTGGCGGCTTGCGCTTCGTTCGTGGTAACGACATCCGTGAACTGCGGCGTAATGACCATGCCGACCCCAATGGGAACCACGCCGTTACTGCGCATCATCAGCATATAATCGTGCGGGACCAAATTAAAATCAGAAGTTACAATAAAAATACCTTCCACACGTTGCTCCACCAGCGCCTGAATGGCGCGGCACATATGCACGATGCCGGAGGATTGCAAGATATTGACGTGATATGATTCCGCGACCGCCGCCTCGACGATGCCTTGCAGTATATGACAATAATAGGGGGCGCCGATTTTGCCGGTGACCACCCCCAGCGTCGCGCTTTTGCCGGTAATCGCCCCATGCGCCAGCCGATTGGATTGATAGTGGTACATGCTGGCGATATCTTTCACGTGTTGGCGTGTGGCCGGACTGATGCGCGGGTGGTCACGCAGCGCCAGCGAGACCGTGCAGGTGGACACTCCGGCCAGTTCCGCCAATTGTCTGATGGTCGCCATGCCGCCTCCTGTAATCCTCGTTCGCTTATCCCACTGCTTGGGTAGTTAACATATTAACTGCATTGTAGCAGGCCAAACTAGTTGACGCAAGAATCGCGTATTTTATAATGGGAGGTAATGATGGATGGCACACGATTGCGCCAGGTTTTTCCATCCTCATTCCTTTGAAAGGAGAACTATTATGTTATCCCACCCTCGGCGTGGCTTCACGCTTATTGAACTTCTCGTCGTTATCGCCATTATTGCTATACTGGCAGCGATCCTCTTCCCCGTGTTCGGCAAAGCGCGCGAGAAAGCGCGACAGACACGTTGTACGAACAATCTGAAGCAAATGGCAACCGGTTTACTGATGTGGAGTCAGGAAAACGAAGAGAAGTTGCCCATCGCCTTTACCGACACCAACAGCAACGGCGTATGGGATACCGGCGAAGTGACCCCATGGATTGCCGCCACCGGATCGCCCGACAAGGTGTTTGACTGCCCGACCTCACAGGTGCGCGGCAACAGCTCTACCCCCAACTACGGCTATGGTTTCTGGGTCAGCGGCAAAGCGCTGGGTGATCTCACCATCTCGCCGGAGTCGATGCCGGTGATGATGGACGCCAAAATCCCCGTGCTCGGCGGCACGTGCCAAGTCGAGTTGCGCCATGATGGGAAGGCTATCTGGTCATTCGCCGATGGTCACGTGGCCACCGCGAGCTTGAGCGCACTCGGTTTCTTTGCATCAGATTGTTCTTCCGCAGACACGTTTCCGATACGTAAAGTGGCGGGAACGGTCGGCGGGAACGGCACCTTCCTCCCGAACGCCGGGGCGGCGGCTGCCAATCTCTGGGTGATGGATTCCGCAGGAACGGCCCCAACCTTTGCGAACGGGCGTATGGTCACGACCGGTGCCATGACGTGGTGCTATGCGGTCGATAGCAGCAACACGGCGATCGCGTTGACGAGCGATAATCGCTTTAATTTTGAGTGCGATTTCAAATCTCAGGTCTCCATTTGGACGCAACAAGACTATTGTGCGTTAGTTGGGAGCAACTCCGCCTATATGAAAAACCGTAGTGGTGGAGCGCCGGGTTTTTATCGGCTCTATGGGACAGCCAAAAACGGTGGCCCGTATGCCCAAGCCGGCGCCAACTATAGCGACTGGAAAAGTATAGTAACCAATACTGGCTGGGTGGGCAATGCCCTGGCCGCTGATACAGGCAACGGTGCGATGTTCCACACCACCTGGAAAGCCGACCCGGCGAACAATGCCTTCCGCGTGGACTTTTCCCGTACGGATGGCAGTTACAATAGCGGCCCCATCTACTTGCTGTATAGCGGTCCGACTGATCCCAATATGGCGTTCGGCTCCGGTATCAAGTCCTTTGCGTTCTATGGCGTCACCAATGGGGAAGTCTCACATGAATACGACAATATCATGATGACCTGGTAAGTGCCCGGTTGTAGTGTGATGCGGAAAGGAGGGGTGTCATCGACCCCTCCTTCCTTACACCCATATGCCCTTCATGCCCCTCAGTAATCGGTACTCCCCAGCCCCGGGATGCCCCTATTCCATAGTGAATTGCCAACAGTCGCCCGCTGTGTGGTAGGCGGCGACAGGCGATTATTCAGCGTGTGCCTGTGCCGTCACCGAGCCAGTGCGCATACGCAAAGGTCGATCAAGGAGAAGACATGCGCTATTTCCATTTGGGTTTCTTCGGCCTGTTGGGGCTATTACTTGCCGGCGCCGTCGGCGCCGTAACCTTGAGTGCGGACACCTCGCGTCCGGAGATGAGCACCTTCATCCCAGGGGAGACGATCACCCTCACGTTCACCGTGTCCGGATTGACCCCCGCGGATGCCGGGCTGGCCCTGCAATTGAAGATCGTGGATGAAAATGATGTGGTGATTACCGAGAAGACGCTGCCCCTCGCGGCCGATACCAAGGGGAATTGGAGCACGACACTCGCCGCTCCCAAGGATAAGCTGGGCTTCTACCGCGTCTATGCCAAACTCTCGAATGGCGTCACGCTCCCCGCGCTGGGCAGTCGC
>DASXVL010000689.1:0-2225 GCA_036504255.1 Armatimonadota bacterium
AACGAGCTGTTGACGCGGATCGACAAGCGAAGCAAGAAGGCCAGGGAAGAGTAGGAGACCGGGGCGATGTTGGAGGAGGTACTCAATCAGATCGGCAGGAGGAATCGTTTTGTACTGACCTCGCACGCGCGGCCGGACGGCGACGCGATCGGTTCGGTACTCGCCTGCAGCCAGATCCTTCGCAGCATGGGAAAACAGGCGGACGTCTACCTGTTCGATGGAGTTCCCCAGGTGTATCGCCCGCTACCTTTCAGCGACCAGGTCGTGCAGACACCGCGCATCCCTGACAATTACGAGGCCGCAATCATCCTGGAGTGCGACAGCGTGCAGCGCACGCGGCTTGAGGGATTGGAGCGTCAATACCTGATCAATATCGACCACCACTCAAGCGCGAAGCCGTTCGGACACGTGAACTGGATCGATCCAAACGCATGCGCAACGGCGGAGATGATCTTCCGGCTGGCGCGAGAGGCTGGAGTGAAGATCAGCCCCGAGACGGCGACCTGCCTGTATACCGCGGGGCTCACGGACACGGGTTCTTTCTGTTATGCGGGAACGAACGAGCGGACGTTTGCCCTGGCTCAGGAACTGGTGCGGGCGGGCGCCGATCCGGTCGGGATCGCACAGAACGTTTATTTCTCCAGTTCGACTTCGAAGATGCGTCTATTGGGCGCGGCGCTAGGAAACCTGAATCGCGATGGCGCGCTGGCTTGGATGTACGTCAGCCGTGAAGACATGGCGCGGACGCAAGCGCTCGAAGAGCATTGCGAAGGTTTGGTGAATTACGCGCTGGCGATCGAGAACGTCGAGGTGGCGCTCTTCTTCCGTGAGTTGAGTGACGGGCGCTATCGCGTGAGCCTGCGCAGCAAAGGCGCGGTGAACGTGGCCAAGATCGCCGAAAAGTTCGGCGGAGGCGGACACGAGTGCGCTTCCGGATGTTCGATTGATGGTCCGCTCTCCGCAGCGGTAGAACGCATTGTCGGCGACCTGCAGCGGCATGGATTTCGCCAAGTTCAGTAGACGCTAAGATCGGAAAGTCTCAACATGCAATTCTCATTGGCGCATCAGCTAGTGTCCTTCCTGGGTGCGCTGCTCATTCTGATCGCTTATATCGGACATCAGCTGCACAAGATGAATCCGCGGGGATCGCTTTATAACTGGCTGAATGCGATCGGGTCGGCGATCCTGGGATGGATGGCGCTGCATCCGTTTCAACTCGGCTTCGTCATCCTGGAATTTGTGTGGGTGGCGGTGAGTATGTACGGCTGGTATGCGGGGATGCAGGAGAGAAAGGCCGGGATCCCTCGCTAACTCGGGATTTCGGCAGCGGGCTTAAACGCCCGCTAAATACCTCAAGTTTCCAGTTTCAACGACTGACTTTCTTTGTAATTCGAGCTCAACCTTAAATGAATAATCGCCGACAAACCGTAGTGGAGTTGGTGGTACTGCTTGGCTTTTGCGCATTCCTGTTTCTCGACAACCTTGGGGCGTTCGGGTTGGTGGGGGCGGACGAGCCTCGGTATGCGCAGATCGCGCGCGAGATGACGGAGCGGCATCAGTACATCACTCCGGTTCTTTATGGGCAGCCATGGCTGGAGAAGCCGATCCTGTATTACTGGCGCGCGGCGGTGGCATTCAAACTTTTCGGGGTCAGCGATGCGGCGGCACGATTGCCTTCGGCGACACTGGCAATGTTCCTCGTGGTGGTGACGTATTTCTGGACGCGGAGATTCCGGCCCGGAGCGCAGATGGATGCGGCGCTGATGGTGGCGGCGAGCGCGATGATGATCGCGTATGGCCGGGCGGCGTCGATGGATATGTCGTTGGCAGCGCCGTTTTGCGCGGGCTTGCTGTGCTGGTGGGGATGGCACAGCACAGGCCGCAAGTGGTGGCTGATCGCGTTTTACGTGCTCATGGCGTTGGGTACGCTCGCAAAGGGACCGGTGGCGCCGTTCCTCGCGGGAGTGATCATCGCCGTTTACGCGGTGGTGAGGCGCGACTGGAAGATTGTTGCAGGAAGCTTATGGATACCGGGAATCGCCGCATTTCTGGTCGTCGCGCTTCCCTGGTACGTGATGGTGCAGAGGGAAACCCCGTCGTTCTTCCGGACTTTCTTCCTCGAGCATAACCTGGAGAGATTCGGTACAGGGCGGTATCACCATCCCGCGCCTTTTTGGTTCTTTGTGCCGGTGTTCCTGTTAGCCGTAATGCCGTGGACGACGTAT
>DASXVL010000690.1:0-8331 GCA_036504255.1 Armatimonadota bacterium
CGCGCCAGCCGGCTTGGTAGAGCGCGTCCAACTCGGTGAGGATCTGCGCGGTGTCTTTCACGCGCGGCACGCGACCAAACAGCGTGGTGATATTACAGAACTCGCAATCGAAGGGACAGCCGCGCGTGAACTGGATATTCATCGCCGCGTACTGACGCGCATCGATCAGCTCCCAGCGTGGTACCGGCGTGGCGCGCAGGTCGGCGCGCTGCTCGGTGGTGTAGAGGTGTTGCGCCTGCCCCTGCGCGAAGTCGTGCAGAAAGCGCGGCAGCGTCAACTCCGCTTCATTCAGCACCAGGTAGTCCACGTCGGCGAAGGCGTCCGGGTGGGCGGTAAAGAGCGGACCACCGGCGAGCACGCGCACGCCCTGCGCCCGGCAGCGCGCCAGCAGCGCGCGCACCGAGGCGGATTGAATCGACATGGCGCTGATACAGACCAGATCGGCCCAGCGCAATTGTTCGTCGGACAGCGCCGTCACGTTCATATCGACCAGGCGCAACGTCCACGTCTCGGGGAGCATGGCGGCGACGGTGAGCAGTCCCAACGGCGGGTAGGTCGCCTTCTTGGCAATGAACTTCAGCGCGTAACGAAAAGTCCAAAAGGTATCCGGGTATTCGGGGTACACCAGCAGCACGTTCATGAAGGGTACCAGCTTCCTCTCAGAAACTGTCTAAAAAATATCCGCCACCGTCACACTCGTCTTTTTCGCGATCCGGCGACGCCTACTTTCAAAACAGTTTCTCATGGTGAACCGGCGCAGGTGGCGGACCGGTATCTCCCATCCATTCTGCCAGGAATATGCAGGGAGACAAGTCCTCTCACCGCACCAAACGTGCGTGCATCGGTGAAATACTCGACAGCGATGGCGCGTGTTACGCTATCGGGGCCGTTAAGCTGCGGCATGACAACGTCGAGGTGGAGGGCGTCACAGAGATGGTCGAAGCGCTCGACCATGGCCCGGTACTGCGCCTCGGGGACAGACGACGTCGCGGTGGTCATGGTAATCGGCGGGGAGGAGTGCCCGCGTGAAGAGCGCCATCGCAAGTATCTGGTCGCGGTGGCGCGAACGTACACAGAATACGACCTCCGAGCAGGGGAGTCACGGGCAAGCGTTTGTAACGCTAACCGTATTCTCATCATAGCAGAAAACGCCGGCTTGTATAGGGGGTTAAAGCATTAACCGCAAAGTTACACACCGCTTGCCTTATGCGTCACGTGTGCGCCAGGGCTGGATGCTCGCCGCCGTTGACAGGCCACTGGCCCCGCGTTAGAATCACGGCCAGGATGGAGGAATCTATGGCAAGCGCTGAGCCGGCACACGAGTTATGCAATATTGCGCATTGGATCAGGCTCTGTCGCCACGCGGGCGCCGTGGCGCGCATCGATGACTCTTACCGCGCCGTGATCGCCCGCTATGACGAACCGCCGCGCGCGTACCACAACCTGGGCCATGTGGCCCACTGCCTGGCGGAATTCGACCTGCTCGTTGAGGACGCGGAGTGCGCGGCGGCGGTAGCATTTGCCATCTGGTTCCACGATGCGGTCTATGATACGCATCGCGCGGATAATGAACAGCAGAGCGCCGATTTTGCCCTACAGACGCTCAACGCCATGCGTGTCCCGGCCACGATCACCGAGCGCGTGCCCGACCTCATCCTCTTAACGCGGCACGTCGATACGCCGGTGACGCGCGACGGCCAGCTCATCGTTGACGTCGATCTGGCCATCCTCGCCGCCCCGCCGGCAGTATTTGACGACTACGAAGCGCGCATTCGCCAGGAATACGCCTGGGTGGACGAGGCGCTCTTCTGGCGCAAGCGTCGTGAATTCCTCGTCACGCTGCTGCAACGCCCGGCCATCTTCCACACCCCGCACTTCCATACCCGCTACGAAGAGCGCGCCCGGCAGAACCTGCGACGCGCCATCGCCCATGCCGAAACCCTCCTGGGTACGCCAATCTCCTAATTGGCATTTCCACAGGTACAGCTCTGCATTCCGTGTGATGAATGTTTGGCCGAGAATCCGCAGGCATTCTGCTATACTGAGCGCGACGGGATGTTCGAGGGAGGACGCATGGATATTCACGGGACGGTGGTACTTATCACCGGCGCTTCCGCCGGTATTGGCCGCGCCACGGCGCTGCGTTTTGCCGGGGCCGGGGCCAAGGTGGCGCTGGTGGCGCGCTCTGCCCCGCGGCTTGCGCAACTTGCCGAGGCGGTGCGCGCAGTGGGCGCGGAGGCGCTGGCCCTGCCGGCGGATTTGCGCGACCCGGCGCAGCTCGCGCAGGCCGTCACCGACACGGTGCGCCACTACGGGCGGCTGGATATCGTGATCAATAACGCCGGGCAGGCGGCGGTGGATACCATTGCGGCGATCAACCTGGACGACTTCCGCCAGATCATGGAGTTGAATGTCTATGCGCCGTTACTCGCCATGCAGGCGGCGGTTCCGGTCATGCGCGCGCAAGGCGGCGGGATCATCGTCAACGTCAGCTCCATGGTGTCGAAGATGCGCATCCCCGGCCTCGCTGCGTATGCCGCCACCAAAGCGGCGTTGAATATGCTGTCCGATACCGCGCGCGTCGAATTAGCCGCCGATCATATCCGCGTCATTTCCATCTTCCCGCGCATGACGGCGACGGATTTTTCCGCCCATTCATTGGGCAACCGCGCAGGACACCGCCGGCAACACGCCACCGCCCCCATCGTCGACTCCCCGGAATTCGTCGCCGACAAGATCCTCGCCGCCGTCGTCAACGAAGCGGAAGAGCAATACATGGACGTGTAGCCCCCCCTGGGAACGCCAATCTCCTGATTGGCGATCTTCGTCTGCCCGGGAGGTGTGCTGACGGCTAATACTGAAGATCGCGGCTTTCCATCGTAGTTACATCGTGAAGGATTCGAACGAAACAAGGTAGAAGCTACAGCCATCAGGAGGACCCTCTCATGGATCATTCCGGACTGATGGCATATATTATAATGCTCTTTGTGGATTTCGTACTGTTCTCGCTGGTCGTATCCTTTCCCCCACGCAATGCTGCCTTCCGGCCTTTCTGGCGCATCCTACTCGCGCTGCTCCTGGCGCTGCCATTTTTACCCTACGCGGTCGTCGAGGCGCAAACCGCGCTCTTTAAGTCGCAAATACTCTCCGCGACCAAGCAAGGGCTCGATTCTGTTGCCCTTTCAACCGATATTCGCCAGTTGAAAATACTGACGATATCGCCGACACGCGCGACCGTCTATACGGTGACCCCATGCCTGGAGAAGTCTGCCGAGCGAGGGGTGGCCATTCAATTAGAGCGCGTGAGTGGCGCGTGGCATTATGTTCCAGGGACGGATGATTGTATTTGGTCCGATAGTGGGAGTGCTCAGGGCTCTGTGTTCCCACCATACTGACGACCCCGTGCAAACACGCTGTTCCAGGCTCGCTTTCCCTGGGCACGCCAATCTCCCGATTGGCGCTACGAAGATCGCCAATCAGGAGATTGGCGTGCCCAGGGGGACGGCGGCTAACATCCCCTATTCTCCCGCCGCCTCATCCGGCGCCACGAGGTCGAGGCGTTGCCCGCAGGGACCGGTGGTGACGCTGGGGTTGCGCCAGCCGGCTTTGACGGCGAGCAGGAGCAGTTCGCAGGGGGTGTAGGCGGCTTGCAGTGAGGCGACGGGTTCCTGGTAGGCGCGCATGTCGCGCGGGGCGAGGTAGCGCGCGGCCAGGGTGGCGAGTCCCCAGCAGAAGGGCGAGGCGTTACGGCGTAGGTCGATGATGATGGCGCGCCCGCCGGGTACGAGCACGCGGCGTATTTCGCCGAGCACGGCCACCGGGTCATCCCAATGATGCAGCGAGAGCGTGGAGACGACGATGTCAAAGCTGGCGTTGGGAAAGGGCATCTCCGCGCCGTCCACCTGGAAGAATTCGGCGCGCGTCAGCCCGCTATCCTCCGCGCGTTGCCGGGCGCGATGGAGCAGCGCGTCGGAGAGGTCGATGCCCACCGCGCGCACCACCGGCGGCTGCGCGGCGAGCAGATGCACTAATTGCCCGGCGCCGCAGCCGACATCGAGCACGCGGGCAGCGGGCGGCGCATGGTCGAGCGCGACGCGCATGGTCCAGCGCCAGAGCAGATAAAACTGCGGCAGGCGGGTAATACGGTCCCAGGCCTCGGTGACTTCCGGCGCGTCGATGGCCTCCACCGACGCCTGACGCATGGGCGCGCGCATGCGCCACCCCAGCGCGTAGATGGCGGCGAGTGTCGCCGTCAGCAACCACCAGCCCCAGTGCCCACCTCGTTTGTCCTGCCGCATCGCCGTCCTCCTCGCGCCCTCTCCAACCGCTCTGCCAAGTTTGGGCAAGGGGTGAAAGAAGGTCGTATACCCATCCATGGTAGCGAGCAGTGTCCGTAAGCGGTGCGGGGATTATGCGACAGTGCGCGGCCATGTGTGCGGGTTCGCCGGTTTTATGCCGAAGCGGCCCCCGCCCTGTCGCACATGGCGAGGGCGAGGGCCGCGGGATTCGGGAAGACTATGCGGTCGTTCAGGCGCCGATGCTGACCAGCGTGAGGTCAAAATTCAGGGCCTGCCCGGCGAGCGGATGGTTGGCATCCAGCGTGATCTTGTCATCGGCCACCTCGGTGACGGTGACGACGAGCGCCTGCCCATTGGGCTGCTGCATCTGCAACTGTTCACCCGGGGTGAGCACCATATCCGGCGGGAATTGGTCGCGCGGGAACGCGGCGATGAGGTCGGCGCGACAGGGGCCGTAGGCCTCTTCCGCGGGAATGTGCACCGTCGTCGAGTCGCCGGGTTCCAGCCCGGTCACCGCATGTTCAAAGCCGGGAATGACCTGCCCTTCGCCCAGCGTGAACTGCAACGGCTCGCGGGAGAGCGAGGAATCGAACACCGTACCGTTATCGAGTGTACCCGTGTAATGCACATTGACGATATCGCCAGTAGTTGACTTGGGCATGAAAGCCACCTTTCGCGTTGTCATGCGACAACCGCAGTAGTACGGGGAAAGCAGAACTGGCCCCGAATGCGCCCTATCATACACGTTTCGTCGGCGAGATCATAGCCCAAAGCACACGAAACATCGCGGCGCCGGTTGCACTTTTTCGTACAACCTGCGCCGCGAGTGCGCGTGGTGGCGGCCTTTCCGCCAGGGGAATTACTTCCCGCACAGGGCCAGCTCCTGCTTCGTTTGCGCGAGGGCTTCTCTACGCGGAATCCACGTGACCGTCTGCTGGAATTGCTGCCAGCGCGTGTAGCCCGCAAACGACATGTAATTGGTCTGCGCCGTGAACGGCTTCACCGTGCACAGATCCGTGCTCCCCGCCGTCGTGGGACAGGCAAAGGTGGGCACAAGTGCCATCAGCGCAAATAGCGCCATCACGAGAAACATCTTCATCATGCTACCTCCATCAGCGAAGCGGAGGGTATGTGTTGCTCTCCGTCTTGTCAGCTACTCAAGCTATACCCGATGAAGATCATGAGAAACATCGCCTTGTCGTTTCCATCAGACAAACCCTGTGTGCTTGCAGCGCGCGTGACACGCTATTCAGGCCCTGGCATGGCATGGTATGATGGCAAACCGCCGACAGGTGGAGCGACAGAGGAGATCGCATTATGGAACAATTTGACAATGTCAGCGTGGTAAAACGCGCCAATATCTATTTTGACGGCAAGGTCACGAGCCGCACGGTCATCTTCCCCGATGGCGAAAAGAAAACGCTGGGCATTATGCTGCCGGGCGAGTATGAGTTCGGCACCGCCGAGCGCGAAAACATGGAAATTCTCGCCGGCGTGCTCGATATTCTGCTGCCGGGCCAGACGGAGTGGCAGACGGTGCGCGGCGGCGAGGCGTTTGATGTGCCCGCGCACTCTTCCTTTAAATTGCAGGTCCGCGAAGTCACCGATTACTGCTGCTCGTATCTCAAATAACGTGGTACTGCTCGTCCCGCCGGCTGCCTTCACCCTCATCCCCCGCCCCCTCCCGAGAGGAAGGAAGCGAGGTGAGGGCTCTGCTTACTTCGGCATGCGGGCACGTGCGCGTGTGATTATGTCGTCGATGGTGTAGCCGAGCGGCTTGCCATCGGCGACTTTTTTCTTGATACGGATGATGGTATCGAGAATACCGGCGGGTAAGTCTTTGTCCGCCCACCAGTCCATGTGCTCGCTATAGAACCAAACATAGCGGTCAGCCGTGCTGAGCGCGTGATAGAGGTTGTGCGCGAACCAGCGCGTTTGCTCGCCCGCCGTGAGAAATGTGCCGGGGGTGGCGTCGTGCGAGCGTCCGTAGAGGTAATCGACGTAGAGGGCGGGGGCGTTGCGCACGTGCGCGGCGTAGGCGGCGTGTAGTTCGGGCGCAACGAGGTCGGCGTTACTGCCCAGAATGCGCTCGCGCGCGCTGGTGAAATGCGCGGCTTTGGTGAAGTAGTACGAGAGCTCATTGCCGTCATTGATGATGACGCCCGGCGCGGCGGCGTCGAGCAGGCCGTTCATGAAGGACGGGTAGAGGCCACGGTGGTTGAATTCGTGCGGATCGTCACTGATGAGGCGCGCCAGGCTGGCGGGGTCATTCGGGTTCAGGTCGCGCTGGCGCAGCGCATTGGCAAAGAAGAAGGTGTGCAGCACGATGCCGGGATAGTTTTGCTGCAGCGCCGTCATGAACTGCGCGCCGCGCCGCCGCACCATCGCCTGGTATTCCGGAAAGCTCTTTTCTCCCGCGCGCGGCTGGTCGTGGTAGTGCCAGGGGTTTTTGCCATAGGGCTCGGGGTCGAAGAAGATGCCTTTGCAGCCGCCCTCGCGCGCGGCGCGGGCGAGCAGCCCGGCGTTCGCGGTGACGGCGTCCCAGTCGGCGTCACTGAACCAGTCCATGTTCGACGCGGAGTAGGCAATCAAAAAATTATCGGTGAAGCGCCCCCATTTGATGGAGCGCAACGCGGCCAGCTCTTTCTCCAACTCGGGCCCGCCCCAGCGCACACGCGAGAGAGGCGAACGCGTCACCCCCGGTTGAATGGCCAGCGCCACGCCATCAAAGGGTCGTTGCTCCATGTCGGCGATATGCGCCGCCACGTAACTCGCCATCGGCACGTCCCAGCCGTACTCGATGAGCTTTTTGTGTGACGCGGCGGATTGCGCCGCCAGCGCCATCCCCAACACGACCAGCAATAGGCCAAAACGAAACATCGCATTCCTCCTCGTGGGTAAATATCAGCGCCGGGGGAGGCGATGTGAATTATGGATATTGTTAGCGCAGGCTAAACCAGGAGCGTTTTTTCGGTGGTTCCGGCGCGGGCAGCGCGGGGGGCTCGGTGAGCTTGGCGACGACGCGTTCCAGCGTGTTCAGCGTTGCCTGGTGCGTCGCTTCGATCATGTTTTTGTAGCTGTCGCGCTCGGCGCGGATGGCCGCCAGTTCCAGCCGCAGCGCCGCAACATGTTCCAGCGCTTGCGCCAATTGTTCGTCGATGGTGAGCGCTTCCGCGCTGTCCTGTCCACCGTCTCCGTCTTGTCCTAGCTGTCCCTCATCAACCTGAAAGGGGGTCAGGTCCTGCGGAATGGTCACCTTCCAGCGTTTGTCCGGCCCCTGTTGCGCGGAGAAAGGCACCCCGTTGATGACGGTGCGCCCGCGTTCAATATGCTTATAGAGATTGTCGCGCGTCACCCCAAGGGCGAGGGCCGCCGTGCCGATGGGCAGGGTGCGCATCGCGGTCGTCTCAGACATGGGCCAGATCCTCCGATCGTGATGCTGTCCTTCTTCGCTGTCTCGGACAAGAATTCCTTCCTGTCCTGCTCCGGTTAGGACGGCAATTCTGTCATAGAGGACAGAGTAGGACGAGTTAGCGGCAACAGGACACCTTGCCCTGCATCTTGAGTACAGCGGCAGCTTAAGGACTATACCAACAAACCGTGGGTGCGCTGTCTACCGCCGCGTGCGTCTTCCCGGTGTAGGGGCCGCCCTCCGTGGCGGCCCGTGGTCGTGTTTTTGTATCCGTGGTCGCGTGAACGGTAAGGTGCGTGCCTGGCTCACACCCCGTCCCCCTCACGCCGCACGGCTGCGGTCGCGAGACGTGCGGGCCGCCACGGAGGGCACCCTACAACGGGGAGACAAGCGTATGGGACTGTCCTCGCGGACAACGCCCCGGTGACGGAAGCGACGCCGGGAGCAGGGTCAGCCGCCCTGGGGGCATCCGCGCCCGGTGATGGACTGTCCCCTCTGGTAGGGCGCTCTTCCGTAGCGCGCGCCCGCTGTGGCGCGCCTGTGGTGCGACCGTATCCGTGCGGCGTACGGGAGCCGGGCGCCAATTTGGGAACGCCCCGTCGCGCTCGCAGGCACGGATCA